>QHSB01000629.1 GCA_003220335.1 Candidatus Rokuibacteriota bacterium | reverse complement strand
ACCGCATCTTCACGCGTGGCTGGGTCTTCGTCGGTCACGCCAGCGAGATTCCGCGCTCGGGCGATTACGTCACCCGCGAGCTCGGCACCCAGCCCGTCATCATGGTCCGCGGCAAGGACGACGGCGTGTCGGTCCTCGTCAACCGCTGCATGCATCGCGGGACGATGTTGTGCACGGCGGGCCGCGGCGCCACCCGCACGTTCGCGTGCCCGTACCATGGCTGGACGTACGACCTCGACGGCACGCTGCTCGGTGTCCCGTACCCGGGCGGCTACGCGGAGTTCGACAAGAGCGCGCACGGCCTGCGCCACGCCGCGCGGGTGGCGAGCTACCGCGGCTTCGTCTTCGCGAGCTTCAGCCCCACCGGGCCCTCGCTGGCCGAGCACCTCGGCCGCGCCACGAAATTGATCGACCGCTCCTGCGATCTGTCTCCCGAGGGCGAGATCGAGCTGTCCGCGGGCTGGGTCAAGCACCGCTGCGCCGCCAACTGGAAGGCGCTGCCCGAGAACGACAGCGACGGCTACCACCTCGGCTTCGTCCACCTCTCGCTCTTCAAGACCGTGCCGCAGTCGCAGTACCAGCGCGTGGTCGGCGAGGAGAAGGCGATCAAGGCCGTGGTGCGCGACTGGGGCAACGGCCACCTCGAGATCGACTGGTCGCCGGGCTACCAGCGGCCGTTCGAGTGGTTCGGCAACGCGTCGGGCCCGGCCGTGGAGCGCTTCGTGGCCGCGCTGGAGCGCCGCGACGGCCCCGAGATCGCGCGCCGCCGCATCATGGAAGGCCCCGCCCACGCGCTGATCTTCCCGAACCTCTTCCTCGGCGAGACCAACATCGCCATCGTGCAGCCCACGGGCGTCGAGGAGTGCGTGCACTGGCACACGGCGATGTTCTGGAAGGGCGTGCCGGAGTTCAACAGCCGCCTGCTCCGCATGAGCGAGGCCGGCATGGGGCCGGCGTCGTTCCTGATGCCCGAGGACCTGACCGTGGCCGCCCGCAACCAGGCCGGGCTCCACGCGGCGACCGTGGAGTGGCTCGAGCTCGCGCGCGGCTTCAACCGCGAGGTCGAGGACGCCGAGGGTCGCATCGTCTCGCACGTCACCGACGAGACGATCAACCGCGCGCTCTGGAAGCACTACCGGACGGTGATGGCGGTCGCGTAGCCGCGCCTCCGCTCCGATGCTCACCGACACCGAGCGCCAGGCCGCCACCGAGTTCGTGTACCGCGAGGCGCGGCTCGCCGACGAGGCGCGCTACGCCGAGTGGCACGCGCTGTGGACCGACGACGCCGTGTACTGGGTGCCGGCCACGACCGATCCCGCCGCCGATCCCGAAAAGCACCTCTCGCACATCTACGACAATCGCGCGCGGCTGGACACGCGGATCAAGCTGCTGCAGACCGGCCACCGCTACAGCCAGGAGCCCGCGTCCGCCATGCGGCGGGTGATCTCCAACGTCGAGATCGAGCAGGCGGAGGACGGCGAGCTGGTGGTGTCGGCCAACTTCATCCTCGCCGAGCTGTCCGTGCAGGCGAAGCACGAGATGCACTGGTGGGTCGGCCGTACCACGCACCGGCTGCGCCGGGTCGACGGCGTGCTGAAGATGCGCCACAAGAAGGTCGTGCTCGTGAACGCCGCCGAGCCCCTTCCGAACCTTACCTTCCTGCTCTGAGCCGGGCGTGATCACTCTCGTCAGCTTCGACATCGACGGCACGCTGGAGTGCGGCGAGCCGCCGGGTGTCGTAACCGTCGAGCTCGTGAGGACGGCCAAGCGGCGGGGCTGGCTCGTCGGCTCGTGCTCGGACCGGCCGATCTCCTACCAGCAAGCGCTCTGGGAGCGGCTCGGCATCGCCGCCGATTTCACAACGCTCAAGCACCGGCTCGCGGAGGTGCGGGCGCGGTTCCCCGCGGCGGCGTGCTACCACGTCGGCGACACCGACCTCGACGCGCGCGTGGCCAGCGACGCCGGCTTCCGCTTCCTCCTCGCCGAGGCGGCGGCGCACCACGGCTGGGTCAGCGAGCTCTTCGCTTCAGCTCCGGAATGACGTACTTGCCGAACATCTCGATGGACGACATGACCTTGTCGTGCGGGATGGTCTCCGTCGCCATCAGGAACTGCAGCTCGTCCACGCCCGCCGCCTCGTGGATGGCGATGCCCCGCAGGCAATCGTCCGGATCGCCCGCGATGAGGACGCCGCGCTCGACCAGCGTGTCGGCGTCGATCTGGTTCCACAGCGCGGAGGCGATCTGGCCCGAGCCGCCGGAGAGATCGACCTCGGGGGCGGCCGCGACGCCCTCGCCCTTGAGATAGCGCGCGAAGTTCGCCTTCAGGTGCTCGGGCACGCCACCCCAGGACTCGACGAGCTGCTCGTAGAGGTGCGTCTGATCCTTCAGGTACGGCCGGTCCGGCCCGAAGAACGTCCGGAGCGACTTCGCGGCCAGCTCGCGCGCGGCCTTGGCGTCGCGATCGCAGAAGGCCATCGTCGAGCTGAGCCACTGGTCGTTGACGACCTTTCCCACCGGCTTCGCGTGACGCACGCGCTCCTTGTACGCCTGGATGTGCGGCACCAGGTACGACGGCGCCGCCACGCTCAGCGCCATCACGCCGATGCCCAGCTCGGCGGCCAGCTGATAGGTCGTGGGCTGCAGCGCGGCCACCCAGATGCGCGGGTGCGGCTTCTGCAGGGGCTTCGGCCGCACGTCGCGCG
>QHSB01000628.1 GCA_003220335.1 Candidatus Rokuibacteriota bacterium | reverse complement strand
CGCTGCTCACGAAGACGGAGCCACCCTCATCGGTCGTGTAGAGCGGCAGGAGTGTGACGTCCGGCCGGCCCTTGTAGGATGCGAGGCTCTTGTGCGTATCGGTGACGTGCCAGCCGAAGTGCCAGATCGCGGTCTGCGGCGACGTCGCGGGAGCGGCGGCGACCCGGGTGAACAGGACGAGCACGTCGTTGGGAGCCGCGAGCGCCGGCAACCCACCCCAGCTCGTCTGCCGGGATCGCGGGAACTGCCTGACGTAGAACGCGATCGCCGCCTCGGGATCGACGGAGTTCAGATGGAGATGATGGAACCCCGGCGCGGGCAGCGTCTCGCTCATGTCATCCGGTTACAGCGCATGAAGCCCCTCCTGCTGCCGCACCTCGTTGATGACGTCGAGCACTCGCGTATGCAACCCGGGATACTCGATCCCGAACTCCTTGGCGAGACGGCTCCAGTCCACGAGATAGTTGCCGGACTCCTCGCGGCCGCCCTCCTCGCCGAACGTGATCTGCGCGTCGGGGAGGAACCCGCGCACGATGTCCGCCAGCTCGCCGAGGCTCACCGGGATCCCGCCCGAGTTGTAGAGAGCGTGGCGCGGGGCGTCGGCCAGCAGCACACGGGCGAACACCTCGGCCATGTCCTCCACGTGAATCAAGAGACGCATGAGCCCTTTCTTCGGAAGGTGCACCGGCTGGCCGCGCGCGGCCTCCGTCATGATCTGCACGTGATCCACCGAGCCGCGGACCTTGTCGGGACCGGTGACGTTGGCCGGGCGCACGCCCGTGATCGACATGCCGTAGGTCTTGATGTACTTGCGCGCCTGGAACTCGTTGAAGATCTTGTGCATCGCGTACTGGCTGGTGCCGTACGTCGGATCGTCCTCGTTCGCGAGCCGGTCACCGAAGTGGCTCTGCTGGCCGCTCACCGCGATCGAGCTCGCGTAGACCACGCGCTTGACGCCGGCCAGGCGCGCGGCTTCGAAGCAGTTGTCCATCCCCAGAATGTCCAGGCGCATGACCTGATGGGGGTTGCCCTCGCCGGCGCCGAGCCCGTAGGCCAGGTTGATGAGCCGGTCGGGCTTCACGTCGAGCACGGTCCGCATCACGTCCTCGAATGACGTGACGTCCCCACGGATCACCGGCGCTCCGATCGGCACGTCGCCGAAGGTGGCGGCTCCGGGGTTCAGGTCCATGCCGACCACCGACTCGCCTCGCGCGACCAGCCGCCTGATGAGCCGTGGTCCGATGAACCCCGTCGCGCCGACGACCAGCACCGGCATGTCGAGTCTCCTCTACGCCTCCGGCACACGCGTGGACTGCCACGCGATCATCCGCCAGTGGTCGCCCGTTTTCGCGTAGACGGCGAGGTAGCGGATGGTGAAGCGCTGCTCCTTGCCGGCGTTTTCCACGTGCATATCCGACACGCCGTTGACGATACCGATGCTCCCGTGCACGCGCGCCCGTCGATCACGCGGTGCGATGCCTCGATAGTGCGGCTTGCCGGCTTTGAGGTTCCCGAGGTGCTCGGCCTTCGACTCGAGCCGGGCGGTGGAATGAACGTACGTCAGATCGTCGGCGAGCGAGGCGTCGAGCGCGGCAAAGTCACCCTTGCGCATCGCCTCGAAGCGGCGGTCGTCGGCACGGAGGACGTCGGCTTCGGACTCAGTCATGGCTCCTCCTCGGTGTCAGCGCACCTTGACCAGCTTTTGGAGACTGCGAAGACCTGCCGGGGGCGCCTGGTCCTTGTAGCGATTGCGCCAGTTGGTGTACGAGACCTCGCCCACGTAGATGTCGCCGCGTGAATCGACGGCGAGGCCGTGCGGCGACATGAACTGGCCCCGCTCCAGCCCGGCCGGACGCTGACCGAGTCGCGCCAGCATCTCGCCCTTCGGACTGTAGATGCTGATGCGCGGCCCGACGTTGGGCATCTCGTAGTTGACGGGCATGCCGCCGCCGATCTCGCCCACGTAGAAGCGCGGCTGAGCGCCGCGCGCCAGGAACAGGCCCGACGGTCGGTGCATGTTGTTCCACTGCGTCTCGTACGTGCCGTGGCCATCGAAGACCTGGACGCGATGGTTCTCGCGGTCGGCGACGTAGACCCAGCCGTCGGCGTCGCAGCAGATGTTGTGGGCGATGTTGAACTGCCCGGGGTCGGTGCCGGGCTCGCCCCACGAGCGTAGGAGCGTGCCGTTCGGCGCGTACGTGTGGACGCGCGCATTGCCATAGCCGTCGGAGACGTAGAGATCGCCCTGCGGCGACAGCGCCGTGTGCGTGCAGCGGTGAAACGGCTCGCCGCTCATGTAGGGCGTCGGCACGCCGTGCGCGCGGCGAAACACGCCTTCGCCCCATGACCGCAGAAAATTGCCGTCGCGGTCGAACACGACCATCGGGTGCTGGCCGCGATTGAAGGCGTACACGCGGTCCTGGGTGTCGACCCCCACCGCCGCCACGTCGGCGTTGAACTCCCGCCCCGGCGGCAGCTTCGCCCAGTCGTCGACGACCTCGTAGCGATAGGCGCCCGTGCCCAGGATGATCGGCATATCGTGAACCTCCTACTTGAATCTGTACGTGATCCGACCTCGCGTCAGATCGTAGGGAGACAGCTCAACCGTGACCCGGTCGCCGGGCAGGATCCGGATGCGGTGTATCCGCATCTTGCCCGACACGTGGGCGAGTACTTTGTGGCCGGTGTCCATGACCACCCGGAACATCGCGTTGGGTAAGGGCTCGACCACCTTGCCCTCGACCTCGATGGCATCTTCCTTCGGCATAGTTTTTGTTTCGCCTTTCGTCAGAACTTGTACAGCGTTGAACGCTCTCGCGACGTGAGCTGCCGGCGCGGACAGGAGGGAACTGACACCGAGACCGTATCACACTTCTGATCCATCAGATCACTCCGCGCAGTGCCCCCCACGACACCGGATCCTGCCACAGGAGCGTGCTGAGATAGAGCGAGACGTCGTGCGCCGGGTAGTCCTTGGCGATCGCCGCGGCGGCCGCGGTGATCTTCGTCGGATCCGGCGTGACCGCGTCGTCCCGAATCACGCCGTTGTCGTGCGCGATGCCGATCGCGTCGAGAAAGGCGCCCATCATCGGCCGCTGTTCGGCCAGGTGATACACGACGAGCATCCGAGCGGCCAGCGCCTCGGGCAGCGTCGTCAGGCTGGCGAGGTGACGCGCCTTACGATCTTCGTCGAGGCCGATCACCGTCTTGGGCCGGAACTTCCGCTGCTGGGCGATGAGCAGCGCGGCCTGCAGCTGATCGGAGGTCGCTTCCTCGTCGCGCCAGAGCGCGTACGCGGCGCGAAGCCGCTGCTCCGCGGTCATCCGTTGCCACAAGCGTGAAGCCTGAACGATCAGCACGCCTCGAAGATCGCGCGGGGATTGCGGACGAGCATCTGCTCGATATGATCCTCGCCGACGCCCGCCTTGCGGAGCGCGGGGAGGATGTCGTCGGGGATGTGGTTGTAGTGCCAGAGCGGCCGGGTCCGGCGCTTGTCGTCCTCGGAGAGCATGTCGGTCCAGCAGTTGGCGTCGTGCGAGAGGA
>QHSB01000144.1 GCA_003220335.1 Candidatus Rokuibacteriota bacterium | reverse complement strand
GTGTATCTTCCGAGGAATGGTTTGTCCCCAGTGCCGCTCCGCCAACCCGGAGGGTAACCGCTTCTGCGATCAGTGCGGCGTCGCGCTGGAGGCGCGGTGCGCCGGGTGCGGCGCGGCTCTCCGGCCGGGTGCGCGCTTCTGCGGCGCCTGCGGCACGGCGGTCGGCGGGAGCGCCGTCGCGCCGCCTCCCGACCCCGCGCCCGCCCCCGCCGTGACCGCGGGGGGGACGCGGACCCAGCCATACACGCCGCGGCATCTGGCGGAGAAGATCCTCAAGTCGCGCTCGGCGCTCGAAGGCGAACGTCGTCAGGTCACCGTGCTCTTCGCCGACCTCGCCGGCTTCACGACGCTGGCCGAGGCGCGCGATCCCGAAGACGTGCACGCGCTCATCGACCGCTGCTTTGCCGCCATCAGCGCCGAAATCCACCGCTTCGAGGGCAGCGTGAACCAGTACACCGGCGACGGCGTGATGGCACTCTTCGGCGCGCCGATCGCCCACGAGGACGGCCCGCGCCGCGCCGTTCACGCGGCGCTCGGGATTCAGCGCGCGATCCGGGTTCTCAACCGCGAGCTCGAGGCGCAGAAGGATGTCAGCCTTCAGCTCCGGATCGGTCTCAACACCGGTCCGGTGGTGGTCGGCAAGATCGGCGATGACCTGCGCATGGACTACACCGCGGTCGGCGACACGACGAACCTCGCTGCCCGCATGCAACAGGCGGCCAGGCCGGGCAGCGTGGTGATCGGCGAGGCAACCCACGCCGCCGTCGAGGGCTATTTCGAGACGCTGGATCTCGGGGAGGTCCCCGCCAAGGGCCGCGCCCCCGCGCGCGCCTTCGAGGTGCTCCGGGCCCGCGGCGGCCGCGCGCGCCTGGACATCGCCGCCGAGCGCGGGCTCACGCCGCTCGTCGGCCGGACGCGCGAGCTGGCGGTGCTGCGCGAGCGCTTCGAGGAGGCGCGGGAAGGGCGCGGGCAGGTGGTGGTGATCGCCGGCGACGCCGGCCTCGGCAAGAGCCGACTCCTCCTCGAGTTCCACCGCGCGCTCATCGAGGAGCTCGATGGCGAGCCGGAGATCATCGCCAAGGTCGAGCATGGCATGCGGCGGCTCGGCGCGCTGGACGCTCACATCCCGTTCATCCGCTACCTGCTCGCCGTGGATGCCGGCGACCCGACGCTGACGCGGATGGACGCCGCGAACCGTCGGACCAAGATCTTCGAGGCCGTGCGTGCGCTGAGCCTCCGAGGCGCCGCACGGCGGCCGCTGGTCCTCGTCTTCGAGGATCTGCACTGGGTGGACGCCACCACCGAGGACTACCTCAAGACGGTGCTCGACTCGGTGGCGAGCGTGCCGATCCTCATGGTGCTCACTCACCGGATCGGGTACACGCCGCCGTTCGGCGGCCGAAGCTTCGTGACGAACCTGACGCTCCGCAACCTCAACCCCGCCGAGTCGCTCGAGATCGCGAAACGGGTGCTCGGGATCCAGGATGTGCCAGAGCAGGTCCGGGCGGCGCTGCTCGACAAGGCGGAAGGCGTGCCGCTCTTCGTCGAGGAGGTGACCAAGGCCCTGCTCGACCTCGGCGTGCTGGCGCCCTCCGCCGACGGCTACCGCGTCGTGAAGAGCCTCGCCGAGGTCGGCGTCCCCGACACCATGCACGGCATCATCATGGCGCGTCTGGATCGGCTCGGGGACGACGGCAAGCGCACCGTCCAGCTCGCATCGGTGATCGGCCGCCAGTTCATGCACCGGCTGCTGGAGCGTCTGGCCGGTCACACCGGCCGGCTCGATGGGCTCCTGCGCGACCTCAAGGCCCTGGAGATCATCTACGAGCAGGGCCTGCTGCAGGAGCCCGCCTACGTGTTCAAGCACGCCGTCATCCAGGACGTTGCCTACAACAGTCTGCTGCGCGAGCGCCGACGCGAGCTTCACCGCGCCGTCGGCGAGGCGATCGAGGAGCTCTATGCCGACCGACTCGGCGAGCACTACGAGGAGCTCGCCCACCACTTCGTGAACGGCGAGGCGTGGGACAAGGCGCTCGAGTACCTCGTCCGCTCGGGCGATCGCGCCCGCGCCGGCTTCGCCAACCAGGCGGCGCTCGACTTTTACAGCAAGGCGCTCGAGGCTGCCCGGCACCTGAGCCCGCCGCCCTCGCCGCTGCAGCTGGCCGCGATCCACCGCGGTCGGGGCGAGGTCTGGCGGATGATCACGCGCTATGACGAGTCGATCGCAGAGTACGAGCGCGTGCTCGAGCTGGCCCGGGCCGGCGGCGACCAGCACATGGAAGGCGAGGCCCTGGTCGAGCTCGCCCTCAGCCACTGGCTGACGTTCTCCACGCCGCACGTGCCCCATGCCAAGCGTTACGCCGAGGAGGCGCTGACGATGGCCGAGCTCACGGGCGACGAGCGCGTGCTCGCGCGCGCCATGTCGTACCTCGGGCTCGTCGATCAAATCGACGGCGAGCTGCGGGACGGCGATCGGAAGCTCGCGCGATCACTCGAGATCTCCGAGCGGCTCGGGCTGCCGCAGATGGTCGCGCAGAACCTCGTCTGGCTGGGGGCACACGCCAACTGGCGGGCAGAGTTCGACGCCGCGATGCCGTTCTTGCGCCGAGCGGAAGAGGTCGCGGCCTCGGTTCACGACGGCTTCAACGAGCTCTTCGCCGTCGCCTTCATCTGCCTGCCGCAGGTCGCGCTCGGCGAGTTCGCCGAAGCCCGGGCGACCATCGAGCGCGGCCTGCGGCGCTCGCGCGAGCTTCAGAACGGGTTCATCGAGGGCCGCCTTCTGAACACGCTGGGGTGGTTCCACCAGGAGCTCGGCGATTTCCGGCGCGCGCTCGAGCTCGACCGCGAAGCGGCCGACATCGGGCGGCGGATCAAGAATCCCAACGTCGAGGTCAGCTCGCTCATCAACATCGGCCTCGATCACCTGAACCTCGGTGAGGTGGACCGGGCGATCGCGCTCTGGGAGGAGACGCAGGTCCGCGTGGACAAGCACGCCTTCGGCGCCCACCGCTGGCGGTGGTCGAATCACCTCGCCACCTATCTCGCGGAGGGGCTCCTCGCGCGCGGCGACTTCGGCCGGGCGGGCGCGCAGGCCGACCTCGCGGTCATGCAGGCCAGGGCCACCGGCGCGCGCAAATACGAGGCGCGCGCGCTGGCGATCCGCGGCGAGATCGCGCTGCGCGCCAAGGACTGGCCGGCGGCGCACGGAGACCTCGTCGCCGCGCTCGCGATCGCGCAGGCGATACCGTACCCGGCACTCGCGTGGCAGGTGGCTCGCCTGCTCGCCCAGGCCGCGGCAGGCGCCGATCGCATGGACGAGGCGCGCGCGGCGGCCGCCGACGCGCGGGCGACGATCGAGCACCTCGCCGCGCGCGCGCCGGAGCCGGCGCTGCGCCAGACCTTCCTCGCCTGGGTGCGCGTGCAGGCGACGCTGGAAGAGGCCGAGCGCCTGCGATCGGGGTGAGCTCGATTCGGCGCGTGCGCGTCGGGATCTCGTCATGGGCGGACCCCGCCCTCATCGAGTCGCGCGGCTTCTATCCGAAGAAATCGATGTCGGCGGAGGCGCGCCTGCGCTTCTACGCCTCGGTCTTCGACGTGGTCGAGGTGAACGCGTCGTACTACGCGATCCCCGACGTCCTCACCGTGCGGCGCTGGGCCGAGCGCACGCCGCCGGGTTTCGTGTTTCACGTCAAGGCGTGGGCGCTGATGACCGGGCACCATCCACGTGCGCAGTCGCTGCCCGCCGACGTGGCGCGACTGGTCTCGCCGCACGCGCGCCGCACCCATCGCGGCGAAATCGAGGCCGGCGACTTTCCCCCGGAGGCGGTCGACGAGGCGTTCCGGCTGTTCCGCGCGGCCCTGGCCCCCCTGGCCGAGACGGGCAAGCTCGGCTATGTCCTCTTCCAGCTCGCGCCCTGGGTGCGCTACGACGACGCGCGGCTGGAATACCTGGCCTCGCTCCCGGCGCGGCTGCCCGGCTGGACGGTGGCCGTCGAGTTCCGGCACCGCTCGTGGGTGCCCGATCACGCCCACGAGGCGCTGGGCGTGCTGCGCCGCGCCGGCGCCGCCCACGTCGTCGTCGACGCGCCCGTCGTCGCGGGAGCCGTGCCGCGCGTGGCGGAGGTGACCGCGCCCGTCGCCGTCTTCCGCCTGCACGGCCGCAACGCCGAGGGCTGGCTGCGCCAGGTGCGCGGTGAGGAGCCCGCGGTGCGCGAGAAATACGACTACCTCTATAGCGAGCCCGAGCTGCGCGAGCTGATGCCGGAGATCGACGAGGCCGCCGGCGAGGCCGAACAGGTGTACGTCTCGTTCAACAACAACAACCGCGATTACCCTGTGCGCAACGCGCTGATGCTGAGGAAAATGCTCGGCCAGCCCGTCGCCGGCGGCCAATCCTTGCCAGGCGACCTCTTCGCCTGAGATAGTGGCTTGCATGGCCACTTCGGCCCCGCCGATTCCGCGCGTGGAGCTGGCGTACGCGCCCACGCCGCTCCTGAAGCTCGAGCGGCTCTCCGCCGAGCTGGGCGTCGAGCTGTGGGTCAAGCGCGACGACCTCACCGGGCTGCTGGAGACCGGCAACAAGATCCGCAAGCTGGAGTTCCTCGTCGGCGAGGCGCTCGCCCAGAAGGCCGACACGCTGATCACGTGCGGCACGCTGCAATCCAACTGCTGCCGCTGCGTGGCCGCGGTGTGCGCGCGGCTCGGCCTGCGCGCCGTGCTGGCCCTCAAGGGCGAGCCGCCCGCCGAGTACGACGGGAATCTCTTGCTGGACCGGCTGCTCGGCGCCGACATCCACTACTGCACGGACGCGCAGTGGGCGAAGATCGACGAGACCCTCGAGGACCTCGCCGCGCGCGAGCGCGCGCAGGGCCGGACGCCCTACGTCATCCCGGAGAGTGGCGCCACCGTCGTCGGCGCCCTCGGCTACCTCGCGTGCGGCCAGGAGATCGCGCAGCAGAACCGCCACGGCGCGCCGCCGTTCGACACCATTGCCATCACCGCGTTCAGCGGCGGCAGCCACGCCGGTCTCCTCATGGCCAAGCAGGTCGCCGGGCTGGCGGGCGAGATCGTCAGCATACCGATCGCGTGGGAGGGCGCGCGCGTGCGCGCGTACGTCACCGAGGTGATCGAGCGCGCGCGTGGCCGCTTCGGCCTCGCCGTGCGGCCGCCGGCCGAGGTGCGACTGCTCGACGGCTACCAGGGGGTCGGGCGCGCGGCCGTACGCAAGGACGAGCTCGACACGATGCTCAAGCTGGCCCGGCTCGAAGGCATCATCCTCGACCCCGTGTACACGGCCAAGGCATTCACCGGACTCCTCGACACGCTCCGGCGCGCCCCGCGCGCGCTCGGGCGTCGCGTCTGCTTCGTGCATACCGGCGGCGTCTTCAGCGTCTTCCCGTATCGCGCGGCGCTCAGCCGCCTCGTCGACGGAGACGGTCTGGTAGAATCCTAGCCCCATGCCGGAACTGAGGCTCCGGGGCGGCGAGGTCGACGGCCTCGCGCTGCACTACCTGGTCGAAGGCCGCGGTCCCGCGGTCGTCCTCGTGCACGGTCTCGGCGGCTTCGCCGCGTCCTGGCGCCACAACATTCCCTCGCTCGCCGCGCGCGCCACCGTGTACGCGGTGGACCTCCCGGGCTTCGGGCGCTCCGGGAAGCCGTCTGCCGCGTACTCGCTCGCCTACTTTGCGCGCGCGCTGCACGCCTTCCTCGACGCCGTCGGCGTCACGCAAGTGTCGATCGTCGGCCACTCGCTCGGCGCGGCCGTCGCGGTGACCTACGCGCTCACGCGTCCCGCCCGCGTCGAGCGGCTGGCCCTGCTCTCGGGCTGCGTGCCGGGCTTCGGCTGGCAGCCGGGCTGGCGCGCGCGGCTGATGGCGACGCCCGGGCTCGGCAACGCCCTGGCCCGCTGCGGCTGCGCGCCGCTCTATCGCGCGGCCATCGCGCGATGTTTCCACGCGCCGCCCGCCGACGAGGTGGCCTTCCTCGTCGGCTGGGAGTACGCGACCCGCACCACGGCGGCCGCACGCCGGGCGTGGCTGCGCACGGTACGCTCTCTCGCCGACGACTTCGTCGAGCGACGCGCCGACTATCGGCGCGCCATCGCCACTCTCGACGTGCCCGTCCTCTTGGTCCACGGCCGCCAGGATCCTGCCATCCCCGCCGCGCACTGTGCGGAGACCGCCGAGGGCTTCGCGCGCGGCAGCGTGCGCTGGCTCGACGCGTGCGGCCACTTTCCGCACATCGAGCACGCGCAGGTCGTGAACGGCTGGCTCGCCGACTTCCTGGTCGGCCGGCCGGCGCCACGCTGATGGCCGTCCGGATTTTTGAATATCGCCGAGCTGCGGCCCGCCGTCCGAGGCGCGCCACGGCTCCGCCGGGGCGCGTCCGAGCGTGGGCCGGGGGAGTCCGAGGGGGGCGTAGCCCCCTTCGCTTGAACAATCAGGGGGGCCATATCGGGGCCCCCCACGGTGATGGAGGCCCATGAGCGAGATCACCCCGAACGAGCTGAAGGCCCGTCTCGAGCGCAACGACCGGCCGCTGCTGCTCGACGTGCGCCAGGACTGGGAGACCAAGCTCTGCCGGCTCGAGAACGCCGTGCACATCCCGATCGAGGAGATCGAGCTGCGGACCGAGGAGCTGAACCCGGACGACGAGATCGTCGTCTATTGCCACCAGGGCGTGCGCAGCGCGGCCGTCGCCCAGTACCTGCGCGAGCAGCACGGGTTCAAGAACGTGAAGAACCTCGCCGGCGGTCTGGATTCGTGGGCGCGCACCGTCGATCCGACGATGCGCCGGTACTGATGGCCGTGCGGGCCGCAGGACGCGGGTAGATGGCCGACTCGACGCTCGCCGTCGAGCGGCGCGGCGACGTCGTCTGGTGCGCGCTCGACCGGCCGCCGCTCAATCTGTTCGAGCCCGGCCTCATCGCCGCCCTGCGCGCCACGTTCGAGGCGCTCGCGCGCGACGCCGCCATCCGCGCGGCGGTGGTGACGGGGCGGGGGCGCGCGTTCACGGCGGGCATGGACGTGCGCGTGCTGCACGGTCTCGACGCCGCCTCGGCGCGCGCGCTGATCACCGATCTCTGCGCGGCCATCGACGCCGTGCACCGCGCGCCGTTCCCCGTGCTGGCCGCCGTACACGGCGCCTGCCTCGGCGCCGGCTTCGAGCTCGCGCTCGCCTGCGATCTGCGCGTGGCCGCCGCCGACGCCTCGTTCGGCCTGCCCGAGGTCCGCGTGGGCGTGCCGTCGGTGATCCAGGCGGCGCTGCTGCCGCCGCTGATCGGCCCCGGCCGCGCTGCCGAGATGCTGCTGCTCGGCACGCCGGTGGACGCGACGCGCGCGCTCGGGTGGGGTCTCGTCAACCGGGTGGTCGAGCCCGGCGCGCTGGCGGCCGCCGTCGACGAGACGCTCGCCATGCTGCTCGCGTGCGCGCCCGGCGCAGTCCGCGCGCAGAAGGCGCTGATGATCCGCTGGCGCGAGACCGACCTGCCCTCGGCGGTGCGCGCGGGCATCGACGCGTTCGCGGCGTGCTACGCCGGCGACGAGCCGCGGGAGGGCGCGGCCGCGTTTCTCGAAAAGCGCGCGCCGCGCTTCGGGGCCCGATGACCGTCCGCGCGATCACCATCGACTTCTGGGGGACGCTTCTCTTCGACCCGCCGTCGAGCGACAACCGCTACAAGATGCGGCGCATGAAGGACTTCGAGACGATCCTCGCGGGCGCGGGCGCGCGCGCGTCGGCGGCCTCGCTCGACCGCGCCTACGAGGAGTCGGCCTCTCATCTTGGCCGCGTCTGGGCCACCCACCGCGACGTGCCGGTGCAGGACCACGTGCGCGCGATCCTGAGCGGCGTCGATCGCGCGCTGGCCGCGCGGCTGCCCGCCGACGTGATGACGGCGCTGGTGGACGCCTACGCGCGCCCGATCCTCATGGTGCCGCCGGCCGTCGACGACGGCGCGCTCAAGGCGCTGCGGAAGCTCTGTGACCTGGGCTACACCCTCGCGGTCGTCTCGAACACGATGCGGACCCCGGGCACCACTCTGCGCCGTGTGCTCGAGCACTACGGCCTGCTCGGTTGTTTCTCGCACACGGCCTTCTCCGACGAGACGGGTGTGCGCAAGCCCGACCCCGCTATCTTCCTCGGCGCGCTGCGTGCGCTGGGCGCCGAGCCGGCACACGCCATCCACGTGGGCGATGACGCCATCCTGGACGTCGAGGGCGCGCGCGCGGCCGGCATGCGCGTGGTGCAGGTGACCAGCGCCGCTGTCAAGGCCTCCGGCGCCCGCCGCCCCGATGCCGTCGTTTCGAGCCTCGCCGCACTGCCCGACGCGATCGCGCGCCTCGACGCCGTGTAGAACCCGCCCTGACAGGGAAAAATTTTGCCCAGTGCGCGTCGCGAGTCCTTGACGCCGAGGCATCGGTATGAGTACGAATAGTGGTCAACGGTCGAGGATGACTACCAGCGCCCAGCGGATCCCTCACCTGGCTGACTTGCGCGGGTACACGATCCTCGTGCTCGAGGACGACCCCGATACCCTCGAGTTGCTGCGCGCCATTCTGAACGCCTGCGGCGCCCGGGTCCTGCTGGCCGATACCACCCACCACGCCCGAGGCTACCTGCACACCCTGCGTCCCGACCTCGTTGTCTCGGACCTGGCGCTCCCGAGCGAGGACGGTCTCGCCTTCGTTCGGTGGCTGCGCGGTCACCGCGACCCGGACGTGGCGCGCATTCCGGTCGTCGCCGTCACGGCCTTCTACGAGGATTATCCGCCGACCCGCGCGACCGACTTCGCCGCCTATTTCCGCAAGCCCATTCCCATCGACGGCTTCTGCCGGACGGTGGCCGACCTCCTGCGCGAACGCGTCTAGGCTCGAAAAACACGAGCGCCGCCGGGCGAGCCGACGGCGCGCGTGGGGAGCGAACGGGTCTTAGCGGCGGCGCAGAAAACGCGCGCCGAGCAGACCGAGACCGACCGCGAACAGAGCGAGCGGCTCCGACGTGACGGCGACCGAGCCGCCGGTCGAGTCACTCGCGACGCTGCCGCCGCTGGTGACGCCACCGCCGGACGCGACAGTTGCACTGTGCCCGCCGCCACCACCGAACGCGAACGCCGGCGAGGCGGAGAGCGCCAGCGCGAGACCAAGAACCGGGATCATCAGGAAGCGCATGAGGGTTCGAACCTCCTTTCCATGGCAGCACTGATACTCAAGGCACATGCCGAACTTCTAACTGGTTGGAATCACGACAATGAGGATGAGACGACTGCGCAGACGGCTGCACGGACCGGCGTCGAGCCTGCAGCCGGCTGCGGTTCCGACGGGACGGCGCTGCGTTTTGGTGGACGGTTCTTGCGGTGGGTGAGGAGCGTCCATTACCATGGGCGCCGGCATGGACGTCGCCGAGCTGCGCGCCAAGATCCGTGACATCAAGGATTTCCCGACCGAGGGAATCCTCTTCAAGGACATCACCACCCTCCTGAAGGATGGCCCCGCCTTCCGGGCGGTGGTGGACATGCTGGCGGCGCGCTACGCGAAAGACCGGGTCGACGTCGTGGTGGGGATCGAGTCGCGGGGGTTCATCTTCGGCGGCGCCGTGGCCCACCAGCTCGCGGCCGGCTTCGTGCCTGTCCGGAAGCTCGGCAAGCTTCCCGGTAAGACCATCGAGGTGGAATACGAGCTCGAGTACGGGCGTGACGCGCTGGCCGTGCACGAGGACGCCATCAAGCCGGGACAGCGGGTGCTGGCGGTGGACGATCTGCTGGCGACCGGCGGCACGATGGCGGCCACCCTGCGCCTGGTCCAGCAGCTCGGCGGCAAGGTCGTGGGCGTGGCGTTCATGATCGAGCTGGCCTTCCTGAGGGGCCGCGAGAAATTGAAGGACTACCCGCTGCACTCGCTGATCGTGTATGAATAAAGGCATGACCCGGATCACCGTGCTCGCCGCCGCGCTGCTGGGCGCCCTCGCCGCCAGCGGCGCCGCCGCCGAGGAGCTGAAGACGCCGATCCGCGCGTCGATGCTCCTCGACCTCACGGCGCCGCGCGCACAGAGCCGTGACACCGCCTATCAAGAGTCGCTGCGCGCCGAAGGCCCCGCCCCGGTGCGCCGCGGGTTCGGCGAGGTGCAGGAGGACGGCAGTGTCCGCTACGGCGACCTGTCGGTTACCGTGCGCAATCCCTGCCCGCCCGGCGCCGCGCACTACGAGCCGGCGCCGCTGCCCGGCCGTCGCTCGAAGTAGCTCCGCTCAACTCCAAGCCACAGGAAGGACTCATGGCCATCAAGAACGTCGGGGTGATCGGCTGCGGTCTCATGGGCTCCGGGATCGTGCAGGTCTCTGCCCAGGCCGGCTTCAGCGTGCTGTTCGTCGAGGCCAACGACGAGCTGGTGAAGCGCGGCCTCGAGCGGCTGCGCCAGACGCTGGAGGGGTTGGTCGCCAGGGGCAAGCTCGAGGCGAAGACGAGGGACGAGACGCTCGGGCGCATCGCGGGCACGACGCGGCTGGACGACCTCAAGACCGCGGACCTCGTCGTGGAGGCGATGACCGAGAACCAGGCACTCAAGAACGAGACCTTCGCCAAGCTCGACCGGATCTGTCCGCCGCACGCGATCCTCGCTTCCAACACATCGTCGTGCAACGTGACGGCGATGGCGGCGGCCACCGAGCGGCCGGGGCAGGTGCTC
>QHSB01000642.1 GCA_003220335.1 Candidatus Rokuibacteriota bacterium | reverse complement strand
GCGGCTCGAGCCCGATGGGGACGGCTCAGCCCGGGCGATGATCGAGCCGGCTCTGCTGCGCGGCCGCGACCGCTACGAGCGCCTGACGACCGGCCGGGTCGACAACACGCACGACGACGCCTTCACCCACGTCGTGCGCCTGGAGGACCCCGACCGCGCGCTCGAGGTGGAGATCGTCGCGACACCGTCGCCGGACTACGCGATCCGCGCCGCGCGCTGCCGCACGCTCCGGGGCGACGTCGCGCCCTCGGTGGCGGCCGGGGTGACGGCGCTGGCCGGGGCGGCGATGGTCGGCGGTCTCACCCGGCGCGCAGCGCAGGCGACGGGCGGCGGTGCGGGCGCCGCCCTCGCGGTGGACGCGCTCATCGAGGTGGCGCGGCTGGCGCGCCAGGTCGCGAAGTTCCCGCGCGAGCGGGCCGAGCGTGCCGCCGGCGGCGACCCGTGGGAGTGCTGGCAGCTCGACATCACCGGCTGGGCGGACCTGCCCGATTCCTGCTTCACCTACAGCGACGCGGGCCGTGCGCTGTTCGGCACGCGGACGATCGCGACGCCGATGCAGCCGGATCTCTACAGCCCGCGTCCGGGCCAGCGGGGCGTCTTCGAGCGCCGCAAGGTCGCGCGGCTCGAGCGCCGCGACGGCGGCCTGGCGCTCTTCCACTCGATGCACGACAACTGCCACGGCTTCGAGATCACCTACGAGATCGACGCCGGCGGCCGCATCGTGAAGGCCGAGCACGTCACGCCGCGCCTGCCGTACATGGGCATCTGCTCGGAGCCGCAGCGCAAGATCGGCGCGCTGCTCGGCGAGACGGTCGACGAGGGGCTGCGCCGGCGCATCCAGCTGCACCTCGGCGGGCCGACGGGTTGCGCGCAGCTCTACGACCTCACCGCCGATCTCCTGAAGCTGCTCGCCGCGCGCGCCTGAAAATGGGGGGCCCCGAGATGGCCCCCCAAACCCCCAACGCTCGTCGCGCCCCGGCGAAGCCGTGGCGCGCCTCGACCCCCAACGCTCGTCGCGCCCCGGCACAGCCGGGTCGCTCCTCTAAACCCCTCGATACTCCGACAGGCTGACTAGTCCGCGGCGCGGGCGAGATGGACGTCGAGCTCCTGCGCGCTCGTGAACTCCGGCAGGCCCACCGAGGCCGGCGCGCGTCCGGCGAACGCGGCCCGCGGCGCCAGCCCCACCAGCTCAGCGCGCTCGATCGCGATCCCGCGCCGCGCCGCCGCCTGCGCCACCCGATCGTAGGCGGCGGGGATCGGCGTGACGCGATGATCGAGCAGGTTCATCGAGACCTGGACGCGGCCGCGGCTGGCCAGGGGCAGGCCCACGCGCGCCGACGAGGACGGCCCCGCGGCGTGGATCGAAGCGCGCGGGGCCGTCGTCGGGGCGGCCCTCCTCCCCGCCGAGGCGGGCCGCCAGCCCCTCGTACTCGCCGTGGCGCAGCTCGCGCAGCGCGCGCCGCTCGGGACGCCGCGCCGCCTCGCCGTAGTAGTAGACGGGCAACGCATGGCGCGTCGCGAGCGTCGCCCCCACCGCGTGCGCGAGGGTGACGGCCACGCTCATCGGGGTGTCCGACAGGGGCACGAACGGCAGAACGTCGAGCGCGCCGATGCGGGGATGGATGCCGCGATGCTCGCGCATGTCGATCTCGGCCAGCGCCGCTTCGGCCAGCGCGACCGCGCCGGCGGCGACGGTGGCGGGCTCGCCGAGGAACGTGAAGACCGAGCGATGGTGATCGGGGTCGGCGTGGACGTCCGCGAGCGTGACGCCCGGCGTGGCGCGCACGGCGGCCGCGACGCGCGCCAGGCGCGCCGGGTCGCGGCCCTCGCTGACGTTCGGCACGCACTCCACGATGAGGCGCCGCGTCACGGCGGTATACTACGAGGCGCGATGCCGCTCCTGCCACTCGGGAAGCTTCCCGGCGAGCTGTTGCAGGCGGTCCTCGACAAGCACGTGCCGCGCGATCCACGGGTGGTGGTGGGTCCGCGCGTCGGCGAGGACGCCGCCGTGATCGACCTCGGCGATCGCTACCTGGTGGCCACGGCCGACCCCATCACGTTCGCGACCGACGACCTCGGCTGGTACGCGCTGCACGTCAACGCCAACGACATCGTCGTGCGCGGCGCCACGCCGCGCTGGTTTCTCGCCACGCTTCTGCTGCCCGCGCGCACGACCGACGAGGAGAGCGTGCGCGCCCTGTTCGCCCAGCTGGCCGCGGCGTGCGAGGAGCTGGAGGTCGCGCTGGTCGGCGGCCACACGGAGGTCACCCACGGCCTGGACCGGGCCATCGTGGCCGGCACGATGCTCGGGGAGGTTGCGAAGGACAAGCTGGTGACGACCGCCGGCGCGCGCGTCGGCGACGCGATCGTGCTGACCAAGGGCGTGCCGCTCGAGGGCGCGGCCATCATCGCGCGTCAGAAGGAAGTCGAGCTGCGTGCGCGCGGCGTGCCGGCGGCGACCATCCGACGCGCGAAGGGTTTTCTCCGAACGCCGGGCATCAGCATCCGTCCCGAGGCGGAGCTCGCCTGCGAGCTGGCGAGCGTCCACGCGATGCACGATCCCACGGAGGGCGGCATCGCGACGGCGCTGCACGAGCTGGCCGACGCGGCGGGCGTCGGGCTGCGCGTCGACCGTGACCGCATCATGGTGCTGCCGGAGGGCAGGCTGCTCTGCGAGGCGTTCGGCCTCGATCCGCTCGGCACCATCGCCTCCGGCGCGCTCCTCATGACGCTCGATCCCGCCGAGGCGGGCGTGGTCATCCACGCGCTCGCCCGCGAGTCGATCGACGGCCACTTCATCGGCCAGGTGGTGGATCGCGCGCAGGGCGTGAGGCTCGTGGACGGCACGAAGTCGTGGCCGATGCCCGTCTTCCCGCAGGACGAGATCACGCGGCTGTTCAGGGAGGCGTGAGCGTGCCCCTCATCGGCTACGCGCATCGCCCGGTGGCCCTCGGCCGCGACGGCATGGTGGCCTCGGCGCATCCCTACGCGACGGTCGCGGGCCTGGACGTGCTGCGCGCGGGCGGCACCGCCGCCGACGCCGCGATCGCCACCAACGCCGTGCTCGCCGTGACGCAGCCGAACATGTGCGGCGTGGGCGGCGACATCTTCGTCCTCTATTACGAAGCGGCCACGCGGCGCGTCCACTTCCTGAACGGCGCGGGCCGCTCCGGCTCGCGCGCGTCGCTGCAGGAGCTGCGGCGCCGCGGCGCGGCCGCGCTGCCCGTGGTGGGCGCCATGACGGTGAGCGTGCCCGGCTGCGTGCGCGGCTGGGGGATGCTGCTCGAGCGCTTCGGGACGCGGCCGCTCGCCGAGCTGCTGGGGCCGGCGATCCACTACGCGGAGGGGTTTCCGACGTCGTCGCTCACGAGCCAATCCATCGACGAGTTCGCGGGGCTCACGTCGGACGCGGAGTGGCATCGCGTGTTCCGCTCGGCCGGGCGCGCCCCCGCGCTGGGCGAGCCGCTCGTGCAGCCCGACCTGGCGCGGACGCTTCGCGAGCTCGGTGCCGAGGGTCCCGACCTCTTCTACACGGGCCGGGTCGGCCGGGCCATCGCCGACCGGATGGCCGCCGACGGCTTCCTCACGCCCGCGGATCTCGCCGAGCACACGGGCGAGTGGGTTGAGCCGATCGCGACGAGCTACCGCGGCTTCCGCGTGTTCC
Organism: Candidatus Rokuibacteriota bacterium; assembly: GCA_003220335.1. Classification (GTDB taxonomy): domain Bacteria; phylum Methylomirabilota; class Methylomirabilia; order Rokubacteriales; family CSP1-6; genus AR12. Next base: position 2,475 of record QHSB01000642.1, on the reverse strand, counting down.
AGACGCCGCCGCCGACGCAGGGCCTCGCCGCCCTCATCGCGCTCAACATCCTGGAGCGCTTTCCCCTCGCGCGGCGCCCGCTGCACTCCGTGCAGCACCTGCACCTGCTGCTGGAGGTCGTGAAGCTGGCGTACGCCGACCGCGATCGCTGGATCGGAGACCCGGCCCAGGCCGGCGTGCCGGTCGCCGAGCTGCTCGACAAGAAATACGCGGCACGGCGCTGCACGGCGTTCGACGCGCGCAAGGCGCAGGCGTACGCCGCGGGCGAGCCGGAGGGCGACACGACGGGGTTCGTCGTCGCGGACCGCCACGGCAACGTGGCCAGCGTCATCCAGAGCCTGTTCAACAGCTTCGGCTCGGGCATCGTCGTTCCGGGCTGCGGCGTCCTGCTCCAGAATCGTGGCCGCCACTTCCAGCTCGAGCCGCGGCATCCCAGCGTGCTCGCGCCGCGCAAGCGGCCGTTCCACACGCTGGTCGCCTCGATCGTCACGCGCGACGAGCGTCCGGTGCACGCGCTGTCGACGATGGGCGGCAACGGGCAGGCGATGTTCCACGTGCAGATTCTCACCAACCTGCTCGATTACGGCTTCGATCCGCAAGAAGCGATCGAGCGGCCGCGTTTTCTCATCGGCGCCTTCCTGCCCGGCGAGCCGACCGAGACGATCCACCTCGAGAGCCGGCTGCCGCGCACGGTGGTCGCCGGCCTCGTCCGCAAGGGCCACCCGATCAAGCCGGCGCCCGAGTTCTTCACGCGCACCGGCCAGGCCCACGCGATCAGCTTCCGCGACGGTGCGATGCTCGGCGGCGCCGATCCGCGCGGCGACGGCGTCGCGCTGGGGTTCTGACCTGCGCCGCCTCGCCGCCGCCATCGTCGCGCTGCACGCGCTCGTCGCCGGACCGGCCGCCGGCTCCGAGTGGGGCACCATCACGCCGGCCACCAGCACGATGGAGAGCGTGCGCGCGCAGTACGGCGGCCCGACGCGCACGGAAAACCAGAAGATCGAGAGCTACGACACGACGAGCTGGATCTACGAGGGCGCGGAGGCGCCGATGGGCATGACCCGCATGGTCGTGGACTTCGGTCTGCTCCAGGCCGGCGGGTTCAGGCGTGACCTCGTCCGCTCCTTCCGGCTCGAGCCCCATCCCGGCGTCTTCACGCGCGACACGATCCTCACCGGCTGGGGGCGGCCCACGGGCGTCAACACGGACGGTGGCGGCGACTCGTTCTTCTACGAGGAGGGGCTGGTCGTCATCTTCGACACGGAGGCGTGGTCGGCGGTGAGCATGGTGTTCACGCCGCCCCAGCCGGCCGACCGAGCGAAGCTGTCGCGCTGACGAAGCCGGCGAGGGGAATCTCGACCCAGTCGGGCCGGTTGTTCGCCTCGTAGACGATCTCGTAGGCCGCCTTCTCCACTTCCAGCACCGCGAGCACGCGCGCGAACGCGTCGTCGGACTCGGGCACGAAGCGCGCCCCGGCCGTCGCCGCGCGATACGCGCTCAGGTATGCCGCGCGCGCGTCGGTCTCCCAGCGCCGGCGCTCGACCGCCGCCAGGCGGGCGCTCGCCGCCGCGTAACCGATCGAGCGCAGCATGCCCGCCACGTCGCGCAGCGGCGTGTGCTTGCGGCGGCGCTCTTCGAGCGGGCGCAGCGGCTCGCCCTCGAAATCGATGATCGCGAAGTCGCGCCCGTCGCCGATCGCAAGCGTCTGGCCCAGATGAAAGTCGCCGTGGTGGCGGATCTTCACGCGCCCGACGAGACTGCCGAGCCCGGCCGGGCCGACCACGTCGGGCACGTCGGGCAGCGCGTGTCCGCGCGCCGCCTCCCGCGCGGCCGCCACCTGGCGCTGCACGCCGACGGCCCACGCGGCCACATCGGCAGCCGTGATGGGCTCGGCGCCGAAGGCCGCATCGGCGGTGGGAGTGGCCAGCGCCGCGTGCAGCTGGCCGGTGCGCTCGCCGAGCCGCGTCAGCGCGACGAGCGCACGGTCGCCGGCGGCGAGCCGCTCGAGCACGAAGCGCCAGCCGTCGCGTCCGTCGGCGACGAACTCCTGGAGCACGGCCAGCGTCGCCACGCCGCCGTCGCGCGCGAGGTACTCGAGGGCGCCGGCCAGGCGCGGGGTGCCGTCGAACGAGGTGTGCTCGGTGAGGAAGCGCGTGATCTCGAGGTCGGGATTGAGGCCGTCGGCCAGCCGGCGGAACACCTTCATGATCAGCGTCTCGCCGAAGACGATCGAGGTGTTGCTCTGCTCGCCCGCGATCCGGCGCACGTTCGCCGCGGTCCCGAGCGTGGGGACGAACGCGCGGCCCCGGCGGCCGGTCAGCTTCCCGCGCTCGCCGAGTATCTCGCCGGTGCGCGCGACGACATCCAGCAGCGCGCGGCAGAACTCCGGGTCATCGAGCGCGTCCACCACGTCCGCTCCCCGGCCGAGGGCCACCACGTAGCGGTCCACCGAGCCGTCGTCGATGCCGACCCGGA
>QHSB01000641.1 GCA_003220335.1 Candidatus Rokuibacteriota bacterium | reverse complement strand
TTTCGCTGGCTCACGCGTGGCTCCTCGTGTGGGCGAGCAGGCCGCCGGCGAGGAGGATCTCGCGCTCGCGCGGCGTGAGCACACACGACGCCGTGAACGCGACGCCCGTCCGCTCGTTCACCACGCGGACGCGTGTGCCGGCGGCCAGCGATGCGCGCAGATCGTCCGCGCGCAGCCGGTCGTCGCGCTCGATGCCGTCGTGGGCGGCCGCATCGTCGAAGGTCAGCGGGACGACGCCCCAGTTGACGAGATTCGCGCGATGGATCCGCGCGAACGACTTCACGATGACCGCGCGCACGCCGAGGTACATGGGCGCGATCGCCGCCACCTCGCGTGAGGAGCCCTGACCGTACAGCTCGCCGCCGACGATGATGCCCTGCCCGGCCGCCTTGGCGCGTGCCACGAACTCGGGATCGACGTACTTGAAGCAGAAGTCCGCGATGGCGGGAACGTTCGAGCGGAACATCAGCGCCGCCGCGCCGGCCGGCGAGATGTCGTCGGTCGACACCTTGTCGCCGAGCTTGAGCAGCACGGGCGCCTCGAGCCGCTCGGCGATCGGCTCGCCGAGGGGCACCGGCTTGATGTTGGGGCCGCGCACGACCTCGCCCTGGCCGTCGGGCGGCACGAAGCCGACGTCGGAGGCGGCGAAGCGCTCGGGCAGCCGCACCGGCGCCTCTGCGCCGAGCGTGCGCGGATCGGTGATGACGCCCGTCACCGCCGAGGCGGCCGCGACCAGCGACGAGCAGAGATAGACCGCGTCGTCCTTGACGCCGCTGCGCCCGGAGAAATTCCGGTTGAACGCCCGCAGGCTCCTGGTGCCCGCCGCCGGCACGTGGCCGAGACCCGCGCACGAGCCGCAGCTCGGCTCGGAGACGAGGACGCCGGCCGCGAGCAGGTCGGCGAGCAGGCCCTCGCGCGCCATCGTCTCGAGGATCCGGTGGCTGCCGGGAAAGAGCACGAACGACAGCGACGGATGGACGCGACGCCCGCGGACCACGTTCGTCACCGACGCCATGTCGTGCCACGACCCGTTCGTGCACGATCCGACCGTCACCTGCTCGATGGCGGTGCCGGCGACCTCCTCGACCGGAACGACCCGATCGGGCGAGCCGGGCAGCGCGACGAGCGGCGTGACCGTCGAGAGGTCGAGCTCGATCTGCGCGTCGTATTCCGCGTCGTCGTCGGCCTGCACCGCGCGCCACGCCTCGCCGCGGCCGAGGCGCGTGAGGAACGAGCGCGTCACCTCGTCGCTCGGGAAGACGCTCGTCGTCAGGCCCAGCTCGGCGCCCATGTTGGCGATGGTCATGCGTTGGGCGGCCAGCAGGCCCTTGGCGCCCGGGCCCGCGTACTCGAAGATCTTGCCGCTGCCGCCGCGGACGGAGTAGCGACGCAGGAGCTCGAGAATCACGTCCTTGGCGGTCACCCAGGGCGAAAGCCCTCCCGTGAGCCACACGCGCACCACGGCGGGCATCGTCAGGAAGTAGGGCCCGCCGCCCATCGCCACCGCCACGTCGAGACCGCCGGCGCCGATGGCGAGCATCCCGGCCGCGCCGCAGAGGGGCGTGTGACTGTCGCTGCCGAGCAGCATCTCGCCCGGGATCGAGTACGTCTCCATGTGGACCTGGTGGCAGATGCCGTTGCCCGGCTTGCTGAACACCGCGCCGTACTTGCGCGAGGCCGTCTGCATGTAACGGTGGTCGTCGGAATTGCGCGAGTCGACCTGGAAGACCTGGTGGTCGATGTAGGTGACCACGCGCGGCGGCACGACGCGTGGGAAGCCCATCGCCTCGAACTGCAGCCACGACTGGATCCCGTTGGTGTCCGTGAGGAGGATCTGGTCCGCG
>QHSB01000640.1 GCA_003220335.1 Candidatus Rokuibacteriota bacterium | reverse complement strand
GTCGGATACGGGCGCCCATCAGGCCCGAGTGCCGAAGCTCCAGGACGCGGCCGTCCTGGATCTCGGTCGCGACCGTCACACACTGGATCGCCTTGTTGTTCCACTGATAGTGGGTCGTGAACGGCTGACCCAGCCGGAACTCGCCGCTGGTGTCCATTGAGCTGATCTTCCGGTTCCACTGCTGGAAATGCTCGGCGCGGATGATATAGGGCCAGACTCTGGCCACCGGCCGGTCGATCAGGGAGCGCTCCCGGATCCGCATGGCCGCGGCGTCAGCGCTGCACCGACGGCACCCACGCCGTCGTGCGGCCGCCGATCGTGTCGTGGCGGATCTTCTCGCCGCGCGCCGTGTACGCCTTCGGGTTCCGACCCCAGCGATCGTGAAAGAGCCACGTGCGTGGATACCGATCGCTGTCGTTGCGCGCGCGCACCGACACCGCGATGACGCGCGCCAGCGCCGTGCGCAGCCGCCGGATCTCGTCGCCGGTGAGCGTGCCGGCGCGGCGCCGTGGATCGATGCGCGCCTGGTAGAGCACCTCGTCGGCGATCCAGTTGCCGACGCCGGCGGCGAACGACTGGTCGAGCAGGAGCGCCTTCATCGGCGACGAGCGCGCGGTCACCAGCGCCTTGAACGAGCCGGGCGGCGGGAGCCCGCGCCACGCGTCGAAGCCGAGCAGGCTGATCGGCGGCTCGGCGGCGGGATCGACGCGCAGCCGCGCGCGCCCCAGCCGGCGCGCGTCGGCGAACGCCAGCTCGCCGCCGTCGTCGAATCTCAGGATCAGCTTCACGAAGCGCGGCGGCCAGTCGAGGCCGGGCCCCTTCTTGCCGTGGGCGACCAGCCGCAGCGTGCCGCGCCCGGGCGTGTGAAAGCCGCCCGTCATCCCGAAGTGCATGCAGGGCCACGGCCGCCGGTCCAGCTCGAACCAGAGGTGCTTGCCGTGGCGCTTCACCGCGCCCACGCGCCGGCCGAGCAGCGCGCGGCGCCAGCGCGTGGCGGGGATGCGCTCGAAGACGATCGGATCGTCGGCGCACCAGACGTCGACGATGCGCCGGCCGCGCGCGACCCGCTCGGCGACGCGGCGCGCCGCCTCGACTTCCGGCAGCTCAGGCATCTGGTGCGGTGGCGAGGCCCGGTACGATCGTCGCGTTCGGCATCCGGCGGAACACCTCGGGCGAGGTGCGGATCTTCGTCGAGCGGCTGCCGCCGCCGAGGATGAGCCAGTCGAGGCCCATGAGCCGCTCGTCGACGTACAGCGGCACGTCGGGCGGCAGCGCGAACACCGTCACGCCGCCGATCATCATGCCGGTCAACGCCTGCGTCTCCTCCGCCGTCGCGAACGAGACCCTGGCCGCGCCCATGAGGCGGCGCACGGTGTGGTTGACGTCGAGCCGCGTGGTGGCCAGCACGACGCACGCGCAGTACAGCTTCGGCTCTTTCTTGCTGGCCACGACGATGGTGTTGGCGGAGTTCGCGAGCGGGATACCGTACTTCTCGCAGAACTGCGCGGTGTCGGCGAAGGCGGGATCGATCGGCATCACCTCGTAGGGGACGCCGAGGGCGTCGAGCGAATCGCGGACGCGCGCGTCGGCATCGCCGGCGGCGTGGCTGCTCATCGATCACGGTGGGGGGCCCCGACATGGCCCCCCTGATTGTTCAAGCGAAGGGGGCTACGCCCCCCTCGGACTCCCCCGGCCGACGCTCGGACGCGCCCCGGCGGAGCCGTGGCGCGCCTCGGGGTTTCCACCGGATGTCTCATCGGGCCTCCGCGAACACCGTGCCCAGCCCCGGCGCCGGTACGCCCAGCCCCGCGACCGGGCGCGACACCGGCGCCACGTCGATGCGTGTCGGGCCCTCGTCGGCCGTCGGCTCGATCTCCACGGCGATGCGCAGCGGCGAGGCGGGCCAGCGGAAGACGTGCAGGCCACCCTCGACGGATTCGGCGCCGCCGAGCAGCGTGGACCACTGGCGCCGCGCGCGCTCGATCGCGTGCGCGGTCATGCGCAGGCCGAGCAGTCGCACGGGCGCCGGCGGATCGGCCGGCATCGGCGGCGGCTTGCGCCAGTGGCCGCGCGGCGGCTCGTCCGGCGACTCCACGATCTGCACCACGATGCCGAGCGCGTCCTTGGGATGCAGGAACGCCTCCTTCCAGCGCGGCACGGTCGCGCTGTAGCCGACGACGCCGTAACCAAGCGCGGTGGCGCGCGCGCGTGTCTCGCGCAGGCCCGGCACCTTGAACGTCACGTGGTGGATGCCGGCGCCGCGCGCGGCGAGAAAGCGGTGCAGGAAGCCGTCGTCGCCGCGCGGCTCGAGGACCTCGATGCGTCCGCCGCCGTCGAACTCCCACTGGCCGAAGCGGAAGACGTCGGCGGACATTCCGAAGGAGGGCGCGCCGCCGAGCACGCCCATCAGGTACGGCGGCGCGTCGGCGATGCGTGGCACCGCGATGGCGATGTGATCGAGCTGGATCCCGGACATTAGCGAAGGAGTGTACGCTATCGGTCCATGAAAACCAGACTCGGGATCCTGGGGGCGGGCGCGATCGGGTGCGTCGTCGGCGGGCTGCTCACGAAGGCGGGACACGACGTCACGCTGATCGACCAGTGGCCAGAGCACGTGGAGGCGATGCG
>QHSB01000143.1 GCA_003220335.1 Candidatus Rokuibacteriota bacterium | reverse complement strand
ATGGAGGAATCAGTCTCCTTCCATCAGGTCCGTGAAGCGGTGGAACAGGTAGTTCGCGTCGTGCGGGCCCGGCGACGCCTCGGGGTGGTACTGCACGCAGAACACGGGCAGCTCGGCGTGACGCAGGCCCTCGCACGTTCCGTCGTTCAGGTTGAGGTGGCTCGGCTGCCAACCGCGGCCGGCGAGCGACGCCGGATCGACGGCGAAGCCGTGGTTCTGCGCCGTGATCTCCACGCGCCCGGTCGCGAGATCCTTCACGGGATGGTTGGCGCCGTGGTGGCCGAAGGGCAGCTTGTACGTCTGGCCGCCGGCCGCGAGCCCGATGATCTGATGGCCGAGGCAGATACCGAAGATCGGCACGCGGCCGATCAGGGCACGCACGCTGTCGATCAGGTAGGGTACGCCCTCCGGATCGCCGGGGCCGTTCGACAGGAACACGCCGTCCGGCCGGTACTCCAGCACGGCCTCGGCCGGCGTGCTGGCGGGCACGACCGTCACCTCGCAGCCGGCCGTGCGCAGCTGGCGCAGGATGTTGAACTTGATGCCGGCGTCGAACGCGACGACGTTGAAGCGGGCGGACGGGGCCGGCGGGTAGCCCTTTGCGAGGTCCCACGCGCCCGTCTTCCAGGTGAACGGTTCCGCGGCCGTCACCTCGGCCACGAGGTCGCGGCCGACGAGCCCCGGCAGCGCGCGCGCTTTTTCGCGCAGCCGGGCGACGTCGAGATCGACCGAGGAGACGAGGCCGTCCTGCGCGCCCGCATCGCGCAGATGTCGTGTCAGCGCGCGCGTGTCGATGGCCTGCAGCCCCACGAGGTCGTGCGCCTTCAGGTAGTTGTCGAGGCTGACGCGGCCGCGCCACGACGACGGGCAGGCCGAGGCTTCCTTGACGATGAGGCCGTTGGCCCACGGTCGGTGCGACTCGACGTCCTCTTCGTTGATGCCGTAGTTGCCGATCATCGGGTAGGTCATGGTCACGATCTGGCCGCGATACGACGGATCCGTGAGGATCTCCTGGTATCCCGTCATGGCCGTATTGAAAATGACTTCACCGCTGGTTTCCCCGATGGCGCCCAGCGCGCGGCCGCGGAAGACGCGCCCGTCGCGCAGCACGAGCAGGGCCGCCTGGTCGATCACGCTTCCCATACGACCTTTCCTCCGACGATCGTCTTGCAGGGCCGGCCCGTCGCCGTCCAGCCCGCGAACGGCGTATTGCGGCTCCTGGATTTGAAGCGCGCCGGGTCGATGGTCACGACGCCGTCGGGATCGATCAGCGTGAGATCCGCCGGCGCCCCGGCGCCCAGGCTGCCGCCGGGCAGCCGCAGCAGCCGCGCGGGATCGCGCGAGAGGCGCGACACCAGCGTGGCCACGGAGAGCAGCCCCGGCCTCACGAGGCGGTCGAGCAGCAGCGTCACCGCCGTCTCGAGCCCCACGACGCCGTTGGCGGCCTGGTCGAACTCGCCTTCCTTCTCGCTCACCGCGTGCGGCGCGTGGTCGGTGGCCACGCAGTCGATCGTGCCGTCGGCGAGCGCCTCGATCAGCGCTTCCGTGTCCCGCGTGCTCCGCAGGGGCGGGGCCATCTTCATGTTCGCGTCCCACGAGCGCACGGCGTCCTCGGTGAGCAGCAGGTGGTGGGGCGTGACCTCCGCGGTCACGCGCACCCCGCGCGCCTTCGCGTCGCGCACGAGCCGGACGGCCCCGGCGGTCGAGAGATGCGCGATGTGGACGTGGGCGCCCGTGAGCTCGGCCAGCACGATGTCGCGTGCCACCATCACGTCCTCGGCCGCCGCCGGGATACCGGGCAGTCCGAGCTCGGTGGACACGACCCCCTCGTGCATGCAGCCGGCGCGCGACAGCGTGTGGTCCTCGGCGTGGCTGATCACCGGCGCGCCGAAGGGCAGGGTGTATTCCATCGCGCGGCGGTAGAGCTCGGCGTTCATCACGCACTTGCCGTCGTCGGAAAACGCCACGCAGCCGGCCTCGGCCAGCTCGGCCAGCTCCGCCAGCTCCTTGCCCTCGAGCCCGCGCGTGACGGCGCCGATCGGGTACACGCGCACGACGCCCTCGGACTCCGCCTTGCTGCGGATGTAGTCGGTGACCGCGCGGTTGTCGTTGACGGGCTGCGTGTTGGCCATGCAGCAGACCGCGGTGAAACCGCCCGCCGCCGCCGCGCGCGTGCCCGTCGCGACCGTCTCCTTGTACTCGTGCCCGGGCTCGCGCAGGTGGACGTGCATATCGATGAAGCCGGGACACACCCACGTGCCGGCGGCGTCGATCACCGCGGTGCCCGGGGGCGCCGCGAGCCTGGCACCCACGCGCGCGATCTTGCCGTCCTCGATCAGCACGTCCTGGACGGCGTCCACCGACCCGGCCGGATCGATCACGCGCCCACCGCGGATCAGCAGCGTCATGGGACTCGCCCCCTTCGGGTCATGGGGTTGGCGCCTCCGCGCTCCGGCTGCCCGCGAGCAGCAGCAGCACCGCCATGCGCACGGCCACGCCCTTGGAGACCTGGTCGAGGATCACCGAGTACGGGCCGTCGGCGACTTCCGGCGACAGCTCGACGCCGCGGTTGACGGGGCCGGGATGCATGATCAGCACGTCGGGCCGCGCGTGGGCCGCCAGCCGGTCGAGCGTGAGACCCCAGTAGCGCGAGTACTCGCGCAGCGACGGAATCAGGCCGGCGTGCATCCGCTCCTGCTGCAGGCGCAGCATCATGATCACGTCCACGTCGCGGATCGCGTCCTCCAGCCGGTAGGAGACCTTGCAGCCGAGCTCCTGGGCGTAGGGCGGAATCAGCGTCGGCGGCCCTGCCACCGTCACCGTCATTCCGAGCTTCTTCATGCCGTGGATGTTGGAGCGTGCGACCCGGCTGTGCGCGATGTCGCCGACGATGGCCACGCTCAGCCCCTCGAAATGGCCCTTCTTCTCGCGGATGGTCAGGAGATCGAGGAGGGCCTGCGTGGGGTGCTCGTGGGCTCCATCGCCCGCGTTGACGATCGCGCACGACAGCTCGCGCGCGAGCAGGGCGGGGGCGCCCGAGGACGAGTGCCGCACGACGACCACGTCGGGGCTCATGGCCGCGATGGTGCGCGCGGTGTCCACGAACGATTCGCCCTTGGTCGCGCTGGAGCCCGACGCGGAGAAGTTGACGACGTCGGCCGAGAGCCACTTGCCCGCGATCTCGAACGACGTCCGCGTGCGCGTGGAGTTCTCATAGAAGAGATTGACGATGGTCTTGCCGCGCAGCGCGGGGACCTTCTTGATCTCTCGCGTGGCGATCTCCTGCAGCGAGGCCGCGGTGTCCACCAGCGTGAGGATCTCGGCTGCCTCCAGCTCGCGGATGGTCAGGAGATCCTTGCGCGTCCAGCCCATGCTCAGGCCTCCTCGGGCTCTTCGATCACGACGCGGTCCTCGCCGTCGTGCTCGGTGAGCCGCACCGCGACCGTCTCGCGGCGGGACGTCGGCAGGTTCTTGCCGATGTAATCGGGGCGGATCGGCAACTCGCGGTGGCCGCGGTCCACCAGGATGGCGAGCTGGATCATCTTCGGGCGCCCCAGGTCGATCAGCGCGTCGAGAGCGGCGCGGATGGTGCGGCCGGTGAAGAGGACGTCGTCGACCAGCACCACCGTCTTGTCCTTGATCGGAAACGGGATCTCGGTGGCGCGGACCACGGGTGCGCCGCGCAGGCCGAGGTCGTCGCGGTAGAGCGTGATGTCGAGGGCGCCCACGGGCAGCGAGGCGCCGTCGATGGCCGCGATCTTCGCGGCGAGGCGTTGGGCCAGCGTGACGCCGCGGGTGCGGAGGCCGATGAACGTGACGTCCTTGGCACCGCCGGTCTTTTCGAGGATCTCGTGGGCGATGCGGGTCAGCGCGCGATCGAGGGCCGCCGTGTCGAGCACTTCGGCCTTTTCGCGCAAGCGGGGCGGTCGGGTGGTCATCATCCTCTCCTTACGGACCTCGCAGGGTCCGCTTAAAGGAAAGCGCACGTCGGATCGCTTGTCACTTTACATGCGCGACGACCGTCCTGTCAATGCGAGACGGAGGTGAGCAGCGCCATGAGCTGCTCCAGGTTCACCGGCTTCGTGAGGTGCGCCTCGAAGCCGGCCTTGAGGGCCTGCCGCATGTCCTCGGCCTGGCCGTATCCGGTCAGTGCGATGAGCCGCGTGGCGGCGAGGTCGGCGCGCGCGCGGATACGGCGCGCGACCTCGAATCCGTCGATGTCGGGCAGGCCGATGTCGCACAGGACGACGTCCGGGCGCATGCGCTCGACGGCGTGCAGCCCCGCCTCGCCGCCCTCGGCGGTCTCGACGGTGGCGCCGTCGACCTCCAGCATCAGCTTCAGCACGTCGCGCGTGTCGGCGTTGTCCTCGATGATGAGCACCGAGTGGCGCTCGAGGCGCGGGCGCCCGCCGGCGGGCGGCGCGCTGGGGGTGGCCTCGGAACGCGCCAGCGGCAGCTCGACGCGGAAGCGCGCGCCCTGGCCGAGGCCGGCCGAGGCCACGGTGACGGTGCCGTTGTGCAGCTCGGTGAGCCGGCGCACGAGATCGAGGCCGATGCCGAGACCGCCCCGTCGGGTGGACTGCCGGCCCTGGCGGAACGGCTCGAAGATGATCGACAGGTCGCTCTCCGCGATGCCCTCGCCGCTGTCGTCGACCTCGATCACCGCGCGCTTGTCGCGCGTCTCGAGCCGCACGCCGACGCGGCCGCCGGCGGGTGTGAACTTGAGGGCATTTTCGAGGACGTTGCTGACCACCTGCTGCACGCGCGCGGCGTCGCCGACCATCGCCACCGGATGGCCGGGCAGCGTCGAGGCGAGCCGCACGCCTTTGCTCCGGGCCCCCTCCTCGATGGCCTCGATCGCCACGCGCACCTGCTCGCGCAGGTCGAAGGTCTCGAAGCGCAGCATGAACTTGCCGTGCAGGATACGCGAGAGGTCGAGCAGGTCGTCCACGAGGCGCACCTGCTGGCGGATGTTGCGGTGGACCACCTCCATCGCCCGCGTGGTGACGTCGTCGAGCTTGCCGTGGCGGCGCAGCACCTCCGTCCAGCCGAGAATCGGCTGCAGCGGCGTGCGCAGCTCGTGCGAGAGCGCGGCGATGAAGTCGTCCTTGAGCCGGTTGGCCTCCTCCGCCGCCGCGCGCGCCGCTTCCAGATCGGCGCGCGCGCGCGTTTCCTCGGTGACGTCGCGCCAGGTGACGACGGTGGCGTAGATGGCGCCGTCGCGCCGCAGCGGGTGGGCGCTGACCTCGGCGCGCCGGGTCGTGCCATTCGCCGCGGCGATCAGCAGCTCCATCGACGAGACCGTCTCGCCGTGGAGCGCGCGGTACGAGGGCAGCCGCTCGGGGGGCAGCGGCGTGCCGTCCACCGCGCGCATGCGCAGGCGGTCGATGCGATCGGCGGGCCGCTCGCCCGGCGGCATGGCGCCGAGAAGGCTCCGGCCCACGCCGTTCGTGAACAGCAGACCGCCGTCGGCGGCGATGATGAAGATGCCCTCGTTGACGAGGTCGACGAGGGTCCGCAGCCGCGCGGCGTGCTCGGCCGCGTCACGCTCGAGCTGGCGCGCGCCGGTCACGTCGTGGAACACGGAGACGCTGCCCGTCAGGCGTCCCTCGGCATCGCGCAGCGGAACGGTGTTGACGAGGAACGTGGCGGGGCAGCCCTCGAGGTCGATCGTCAGCTCGGCGCCGATCACCGCCTGCGCCTGCGCGAGCGCGCGCCGGATCGGATGCAGCGCGGGCGCCAGCGCGCCGCCGTCGGGCGTTCGCGCGGGGAGCCGATCGAGGAGATCGCTCACCGGACGCCCGACGTCGCGGGCCGCGCCGAGGACGCGCGCCGCCGTCGCGTTCGCGAACGTCAGCCCTCCCTGCGCGTCGGTGATGAGCACCGGTTCCACGAGGGCGTCGAGCGCGGCGCCGAGGACAGTGGTGGGATCGACGGACGTCATTCGCTGCTCCGCGGTTCGGAGGATAGCACGCGCGTCCACGCGTCCCATCCCAGGAGTGCGAGCGCCGCGATCATGGCGAGCGCGCCGAGCCCGAAGGTGAGGCGGCCGAGCGCTTCGGCGCGAGACAGCAGGCCCAGCCGTCCCAGAATGAAATTCCAGTCGTGGATCAGCCCGTCGGCCAGGAGCGGCACTCGCATCGCGCGGCCGTCGGCGACGTAGACGGCGACGTCCGCGAGATTCTGACCCACCCAGAACAGCGTCACCGCCGCCGAGCCGTACTGCTTTCGCCTGAGGAACACGGCCGTGCACACGGCGGGCACGAGCACCTGGTTCAGCGAGCCGCCGAGCACGGCGATGAACTGACTCCCGAGACCAACGACACCGAAGATCACGTGGCCCGCCTCGTGGAAGACGAGATCGATCATGTGCAGGAAGTTCAGGATCGCGCCCGACGGCATCGCGATGCCGTTGGCGAGGACCAGCAGCGCGAGGAGACCGAGGGCCACGAGACCGGCGAGGCGGCCGACGACCTCCGCGCTCACTACGGCCGCCCGCACTCGCCGCGCAGCAAGAGATCGACGATCATGGCACTCTCTTATACGCCGTTCTGACACCGGCACGTCAGCGCGACACCCGCGGACGCGTCGCCGACGCGCAACCCGGCTATCCCGCGCACGCGACGGTCGGGCATCGCCCTTGCACCTTCGGGCGCGCGCGTGGCCAAGCAGATCCTCGTGGTCGACGACGAGCCATACCTGAGAGACATCCAGGTCCTCGTGCTGCGCGCGGCCGGCTACGTCGCGACCGCGCTGGCGACGGCGAGTGAGGCCCTCGACCGGCTCGCCGACATCCGTCCCGATCTGATCCTGCTCGACATGTCGATGCCGGGGATGGACGGTCGCGAGTTCCTGGCGCGGCTGCGCGCGCTCGCACCGTGGCGGCACCTGCCGGTGATCCTGTCGAGTGGATTCCCGGCGGACGACATCGCGCCGCTCGGCGCGCCCGACACCGAAGTCCTGTCCAAGCCGTTCAGCGACATCGCGCTGCTGACGCGCGTGCGCCGCCTCATCGGCGAGGCTTAGAACATGGGGGGCCCCGAAATGGCCCGCCTCATTACATGGGGGCCCCGATGGTCCCCCAAACCCCCCAACGTTCGGAGCGCCCCGGCGGAGCCGTGGCGCCCCTCTAACCCCTAACGTTCGGAGCGCCCCGGGGAACCCGTGGCGCTCCTCTATATTTCGCTATTCCGCGGCGAGCGCTTCTAGTGCGGCGGTGAAGCAGGCGAGGGGGGCGCGGACCACGCCGGCGCCGATCTGGCCCACGCCTGCGCGGCGGCTGGCGATGCCCGTGTTGATGGCCGGCGTGATCGACGTCTCGACCACGAGCCGCACGTCGACGCCGACCGGGCTGCCGCGGTCGTCGAGCGTCGGGATGCGGAAGTGCGGATGCTCGCCGGCGCAGATCTCGCGCATCTCGGCGGTCATGGCCAGCGCCTCGGCGGTGCCGCCGGCGCCCAGGAAGCGCGCGACGGCGGGCGCGGCGGCCATGGCGAACGCGCCGAGGCCGATCGTCTCGACGATCGCGCTGTCGCCCATGTCCGGGTTCGCGTCGTCGGGACCGAAGCCGGGGAAGTAGAGACCTCGCGGCATGTTGACGGGCGCCGCAAACCAGCGCTCGCCGCAGCCCGAGACGCGGATGCCGAAATCGGTGCCGTTGCGCGCCATGACCGTGACCAGCGTGGAGCCCGCGACGCCGCCGGCGGGATCGACCATCGCCTTGCCCGCCGCCATCGCGAGGTTCAGGAAGAACTGATCGTTGCCGGCGAGGAACTCGGCGAGGCGCGCGACGGCGTGGTGACGCCCGCCGACCCTCGCGAGGCCCGGCATCATCGCGCGCGTGAGCAGGGCGGTGGCCGCGACGTTGCGCTGGTGCATCTCGTCGGCCATGCGCAGCGCCTGCGCCATGAGCGCCCGGAGGTCGATACCCCCGAGCGCCCGCAGGCCCGCGCCCAGCAGCGGCCCCGCCTCCGTCGCGATCCAGTTCAGGCGGGCGATCACGCTGTCGTCGTTGGCGCCGTACCGGAGCACCTTGCCCAACCCCTCGTTGACCGTGGCGTGGCCGCGCGTGCCGTAGGCGCGGTTCTCGACGACGAAGACCGGCATCGACGGCGTGACGACGCCGGCCATGGGCCCCGCGGTAGCGTGGTGGTGGCAGGGCGCGAGTCGCACGACGCCGCGCTCGACCAGGGCGCCCGCGGCATCGTCGTTGGCCGCCCAGCCCTCGTAGCGGATCGCGCACAGGATTGCCGCGCGCACCGGGTCGCTCACGCGCTCCCAGGCGAGCGGCGGCCCGGAGTGCAGCACGGTGCGGTCGGGCAGCTCGAGCGCCTCGCGCGCGGGCCGGCAGTCCACGAGGAACGGCGCGCCGTTCGTGAGGCGCTCGAGCGCCGTCGCGTTGGCGCGCTCGATGGTCTCGCGCCGCGCGTCGAGCCGCGCCAGCAGCGCGGCGAGCCGCGCATCGCCGCCGGCGGGCGGACGCCAGTCCACGTGCACGACGGGAACGTCGAGCACGGCGAGGGTTCGCGCGAAGAGGTCGAGGCCGACGTTGATGACGCGTGGCGGGCCCGAGGGTAGGAGGGTCACGGCGCCGCCGGCGCGCCCGCGCGCAGCGCGATGAGGGTCGCCAGCCGCGCCGCCTGCGCGTTGCTGTCCATCACGAGCACGCCGGCATCGCGAAGCCTGGCGACCTGCGCGGCGCGGGGCTGCGGGTCGGCGTCGGTGCCGCAGACGCCGGCGATCACCGCCAGTCCACGCGCGCGCGCCGCGTCGAGCGCGGGCAGCAACTCGCCGGCCGGATCGGGGTGCGCGCCGTAGCCGAGTACGACGTCGAGAAGGAGGACGGCGGTGCCGGGGTCGCGCCCCTCCTTGTCGATCCACTCGCGCCGGACGCGCCCGTCGATCATCGGGTGCGGCCGGCCGACGGTGAACGCGTCCTCTCCGAGGTCCACGACGCGATGCAGGCCGCCCCCGCCCGTCACGCCGGGCGCCACGTCTCTGAGCCGCGCAGCGAGCAGACCGCGCGCCTCCCACGCCAGCGTGCCGCCGGCGTACATGCCGCGCACCGCGTGTGCGCCCGGCGCCAGCCCGTGCACGGCCTCAGCGACGAGCCGCTCGATCTCGGGCGCCGGCCGCGTGAACTCCACGCCCGCGGGCGTGTCGCCACGCGCGAGCGCCACCGCCGCGCGCGCCGCGTCCTCGAGCGTGGCCGCCGCGTGCCACGGCGCGCGCGCCAGGGTCTCGCCCGTGAAGTTGACCACGCACGGCTTGCCGAGCGCGCCCACCGCCTCCGCGAGCCGCAGGGCGGTCGCGCGACCGGGCGGCTTGCCGATCACGCACGCCACCTCGGTGGCGGCGTCGGCGCCGAGCGCGTCCAGCGCCCGCAGCATCATGAGACCGCCGACCTCATCCGAGAGATCGCGGCCGCCGACGCCGATCGCCTGCGAGACGCCCTCGCCCAGCCGGGCGATCGCGCACGTGACCTCCTGCAGCCCGGTGCCCGAGGCGGCCGCGAGGCCGATGCGGCCCCGCGGCACCACGTTGGCGAAGCCGAGCGGCACGCCGTCGAGGATGGCGGTGCCGCAGTCGGGCCCGAGCAGAAAGCGCCCGCGCTCGTGCGCGAGCCTCTTGAGCTCGACCTCCGTCGCGACGGGCACGTTGTCGCTGAAGAGCATGACGTGCAGTCCCGCGCGCAGCGCGTGCAGCGCCTCGGCGCCGGCGTAGGCGCCGGGCACGGAGATCAAGACGAGATTCGCGTCCGGCAGGGTGCGCAGCGCGCCCTCGAGCGTGCGCGGCGCCGCCGCAGCACCGCGCACCGCGGGCGGCCGAGCCAGCAGGGCCTGCTCGGCCGCCGCGCGCGCGGCCTCGGCCGCCGCCGCGTCCTCGGCCACGACCGCGATCACGAGATCGGCGGGGCCGGCCGCGGCGCCGTCCTTGGCGAG
>QHSB01000639.1 GCA_003220335.1 Candidatus Rokuibacteriota bacterium | reverse complement strand
AGAGGGGCCGCGCCACCTCCACAGCTCGTCTTCCTTTCGATGTGAGCCGCATCGCCTTGATCCGCCCGTCGGGGTGCGAACCACGCTCGAGCACGCCGGCGCGTTCCAAGAGGGTCAGGCTGCGCGTCAGGGTCGTCTGGTCAATGGCGAGCTCATCCTCCAGCTGCTTCAGGCTCGCCTCACCCAGGCGTGCGACCGTGGCCAGAATACTGAACTGCGTCACCCGGAGGCCGCTCGGCCGCAGGCAATCGTCGTAGAGTTGCGTCACCACGCGGCTGACCATGCGGAGCGTGTTGCAGACACAGGGCGACAGGCGTCCCCGGGTGTGACCGGTCGTCAGTTTCGTGATTTGTCGACTCATGGGCATCATGCTATCAGCAATGCTCGTCCCAGGCGAGTAATGACATGTACCTACATTATCTTCCTCCGAGCCTCTACGAGAAGGATGACTCCGAGAAGGATCCACGCGCCAAGAGCTGACACAGCGTCGCCATCGCAGAAAGGATCACCCATGAAGAACGCCAAAGAGCTGCTGGAGGAGTTCACCGCTGCATCGTTTCGGGATCCGAAGAAGGCAGCGGAGATGTTCACCGAAGACGGCGCCTTCGAGATGCCGTATCTCGAGAGCTTCGGCTTTCCGGGGCGGTACGAAGGTCGTGAAGCCATCGAGGGATTCTTGGACCTCGAGAATATCAAAGTCATGATCGACACGCCTGAGCAGGCGTTTGCCGAGTACGAGTTCACCGCGCAATCGAGCAAGACCGGACGCACCATCCACGAACTCTTTTTCGGGCGTCTGGTCGCAGAGAACGGCAAGATCAAGCTTCTTCGCGAATCAGTCAACCTCGTCGAGGTTGCTCTCGGCGTCTTGCCCAATGGGCTCGCCGACTACAAGGTTCCGCCAGAACGCAAGGCATGACGCAAAGGGACGGTGGCGGCCCGATTCGTGTAGCGCGGCCTCGGCGTTCGGGCCGCCGATGGAGCAGCATGACTCACAGCACAACATGCCGGGCGTTCCCCTCATCGGGCTCGCGGCCCGGCTCGATATGAGCGCTGGGTTGAATGCAGGCGGGTGGCCACAAGCGCTCAGCCGCGGCGTAGTTATAAGCGACGTTTCACGACACTCCAAGCCAATTGGTCCCCTGCCGATTGACATGAGCCCGGCATTTCCACTATCCACCCACCATACGTTTTCGGTTCTCGGGTGAACAAAAGGCCTGTCGCAGCCGCCGCCGGCCCACGCCGACCACGCCACACCGCCACCCGTGCCCCCCGACATTCAGGTGCCGGCCGGGAACAAAACGTTCCTCGAAGGTGACGCCATCGGCACCCAGGACTACATCTGCCTGCCCTCAGGCGCGGGCTTCGCCTGGACATTCTTCGGGCCGCAGGCCACCTTATTCAACGAGCATGACGAGCAAATCATCACCCACTTCCTCAGCCCCAACCCGTTTGAGAGTGGCACGCCCCGCGCCACGTGGCAGCACTCAAAGGATACGAGCACCGTCTGGGCCGTGACGATTGCCTCATCCTCCGACCCCGCCTTCGTCGCGCCGGGTGCGATTCCCTGGCTCTTGCTGAAGGTGGTTGGAGCCCAAAACGGACCAACCGGCGGCGACACGCTGTCGGCGACTACTTTCATCCAGCGGCTGAACACCGCTGGAGGGGTCGCGCCCTCGACCGGCTGTACCCTCTCAACAGACGTCGGCAAGATGGCGTTGGTGCCTTACACAGCCGAATATTTCTTCGACAAGGCCATCAAGCACAAGTAGAGGTGTCCGTTTACATCTGCTGTCCTCCGGGCTCGCCGTTGATCTTCGGCGGCGTGCGCGCGAAGATGGCAGCCGGGCGCGAGAGCGGTACCGCTGGAGGACGCCATGTCGGGAGTCACGATCGCCCCGCTCCATCCGTCGCTCGGCGCGGAGGTCACCGGCATCGACCTCAGCAAGCCGGTCGACGAGCCGATGCGCCAGACGCTGACGCGCGCCCTGGCCGATCATCTCGCGCTGGTGTTCCACGACCAGTCGTTGACGCCGGCCCAATACCTGAGCGCGGCCTCGGCGTTCGGGCCGCCGATGGAGCAGCATTACTCACAGCACAACATGCCGGACTTTCCCCTCATCGGGCTGATATGGCACCGGAACGGCCAGCAGCCGGCGGAACAGTGGCACACCGACCATACGAACCGCGAGCGTCCGCCGGCGGCGACCATTCTCTACGGGGTCGAGATCCCCTCCGCCGGCGGCGGCACGAGCGTCGCGAACATGCGAGAAGCGTACGCGCGCCTGCCGGAGGACGAGCGCAGGCGGCTCGAGTCGCTGACGACGTTCAACGCCCTGGACGGACACGCCGACACGCGCGAGGAAGATCGGGCGAAGTACGACCGGCCGATCGAGCATCCGATGGTCCGCACGCATCCCGTGCACGGATCGAGAGCCGTGTACTTTCACATCTCCAAGGCCACCCACATCGCCGGCATGACTCCCGAGGCGAGCAAGCTCTACATGCGCGAGCTGCTCGACCGGACGATCGACCCGGCCGTCGTGTATCACCATCGCTGGCGCAAGGGGGACGTGCTGATCATCGACAACCGCGCGACGATGCACCGGGCGCACGGCGACTACGATCGAAGCGAGAACCGCGTGCTCTGGCGGATCATCGTCGAAGGGGACCGGCCCCGGCTCGTCTGAGCGGGCACGCTTCGCCCCGACGCGCGATTGACAACGTCGCGCGCGGCGCCGACACTGTCGCCGCCCTGAGGCGACTGGAGGTGCCGACGATGCGCGAGGTCAGCGAGCACGCCCTCATCCCCACCCTGAAGCGTCAGCTCGTCGAGCGGCAGATCGACCGCCGCGAGTTTCTCCGCTACGCGACCTTTCTCGGAATGTCGGCCCCCGCCGCCTATGCGTTCGCCGGCCGCATCGCCGGCCAGCCGCTGGTGGCGCCGGCGGCCGCGCAGAACCTCCCTCGCGGCGGCACCCTGCGCCTCGGCATGCGCTGCCAGGATCTGAGATCCCCTCACACCTACAGCTGGGTGGAATCGTCGAACTCGGCGCGGCAGGTCCTCGACTACCTGACGGTCACCGGCGTCGACAACGTCACCCGCCCGGGCCTCGTGGAGAAGTGGGAGGCGAGCCCCGACCTCAAGACGTGGACCCTCAAGGTGCGGCGGTCCGTGAAATGGCACAACGGCCGGCAGTTCAACGCCGACGATGTGATCTGGAACCTCAAGCACGCGCTCGACCCCAAGACCGGCTCGTCGATGGTCGGCCTGATGAAGGGCTTTCTGCTCGAGGAGTTCGAGACGGGCGACAAGGACGACAAGGGCAATCCGAAGAAGTCCACGCGGCTGTGGGACGCCAACGCCATCCAGAAGGTCGACGCGTTCACCGTGCGCCTCAACGGCAAGACGGCCCAGCTCGCCATTCCCGAGCAGCTCTTCCACTACCCGATGCTCATCCAGGATCCCGCCGAGAACGGCGAGTTCAAGGTCGGCTCCAACGGCACGGGCGCCTTCACGCTGGTGGAGAGCGAGGTCGGGCGCCGCCAGGTGCTCAAGGCGCGCAAGGACTACTGGGGTGGCGGACCGTACCTCGACGAGATCCAGTTCATCGACCTCGGCGACGACCCGGCGGCGGCGGTGAGCGCCCTGGCCAGCAAGCAGGTGGACGGTCTCTATGGCGCCGACATCGTCCAGCTCGACGCTCTGCAAAAGCTGCCGCACGTGCAGATGTACCAGGTGACGACGGCCTACACCGCCACCGCGCGCGTGCAGCCGGTCAAGCCGTTCGACGACAAGCGCGTGCGGCAGGCGCTCCGGTACGCGATCGACTCGAACGTCATTCTGCAAATCTCGCACAAGGGTCTCGGCCAGGCCGGCGAGCACCACCACGTGAGCCCGGTGCATCCCGAGTACGCGAAGCTGGTGCCCTTCCAGCGCGACGTCGCCAAAGCCAAGCGTCTACTCGCCGAGGCCGGCTATCCCAACGGCATCGACACCGAGATCATCTGCCGGCCGCAGCCGGGCTGGGAGCTGCTCGCCGTCCAGGCGATGGTCGAGCAATGGAAGGACGCCGGCATTCGCGTGAAGATCAACGTCATGCCGTCCACGCAGTACTGGGAAGTCTGGACCAAGGTGCCGTTCGGCTTCACGACGTGGGCGCACCGCCCGCTGGGTGTCATGAGCCTCGCCCTCGCCTACC
>QHSB01000638.1 GCA_003220335.1 Candidatus Rokuibacteriota bacterium | reverse complement strand
TCGTCGTCGTCCCGTCGGCATTCGTCATCGTCGACGACGTGGCGGCGGGACTCGTCGTGGTCTGCGCCGAGACGCCGGCGGCGACGAGGGCGACCAGCACGGTCAGACATAGTCCGAGTACATTCGCGAGTTTCATGAGACCCCCTTGGAAGGAACTGGGCGGCGAGGCTCGCAAGGCGAGTGCCAGCAGCCTCCGTTCGGGGATGGACGTCAGCCGATCGACGGTCGCTGTTGGCGCCACGGCCGCGCACGCTCGAAGGCCGCGGAGGCGCGGAGCACGAGCACGTCGGCAAAACGGCGACCCACGATTTGCAATCCGATTGGCAATCCGTCCTTGGTGAACCCGCACGGCACGGAGGCCGCCGGCTGGCCCGTGAGGTTGAACGCCGGCGTGAACGGGATCCAGCCATAGAACGAGACGGCACGCCCGGCGATGGCGCCCGGCGTGTCCAGGCCCACCTTGAACGGCGCGCAGGCGATCGTGGGCGTGAGCAGCAGATCGTACTTTTCGAAGAACGCGCGCGGGTGCTGCCACCAGTTGAGCCGATCGAGCCATGCCTGCACGTAGCGCGTCGGCGGGTTCTTCAGCGTCGCGTCGATGAAGCGCAGCAGGCCGGGCTCGATCAGATCGCGCTGGTCGAGATAGGGCGCCATGCGCGTGGCGATGCCACCGCAGAAGATCTGCTCCCAGCACTCCATCATCGACGGCCACTTCGGCTGGACCTCGTCGACGCGGCAGCCGAGCTCGCGGAACGCCTTGGCCGCGCGCGCGCACACCGCGCTCACTTCCGGATCCACGACCTCGGCGAACCCGAGATCGTCCGTGTAGGCGACGCGCAGGGCCTTGAGATCGCCGCCAAGCCCGCGCGCGTAGCGCGCGCCGTCGGCGGGCAGCGAGTACGGATCGCGCTCGTCGGGCCCCGCGCAGATGTCCATGGTGAGGGCCGCGTCGGCGACGGTGCGCGTCATCGGGCCGATGTGCGAGAGGCTCCACGCCCCGCTCGGCGGGTGCAGCGGAATGCGGCCGTACGAGGGCTTGAAGCCGTAGATGCCGGCGCACGAGGCCGGAATCCGGATGGAGCCGCCGCCGTCGGTGCCGACGTGCAGCGCGCCCATGCCCGCCGCCACCGCCGCCGAGGCGCCGCCGCTGCTGCCGCCCGGCGTGCGATCGAGGTGCCACGGGTTCCGCGTGGGGCCGAAGACGAGGTTGTGCGTGGCGCCGATCCAGCCGAAGGTCGGCGTGTTCGTCTTGCCGACCATGATGCCGCCCGCGGCCTTGAGGCGCTCGACCATCGGCGCGTCCTCGGTGGGAACGTTGTCGCGGTAGAGCGGGGTGCCGAACGTCGTTCGCACACCCTTGGTCACGACGAGGTCCTTCACGCCGAAGGGCACGCCGTGCAACGGCCCGAGCGTGGCGCCGCGCTTGCCGAGGGCGCGCTCGGCCGACTTCGCCTCGCGGCGGGCCTGGTCGGCGTTGATCAGCACGAACGCGTTGAGGCGCGGGTTGATCTTGTCGATGCGCGCCAGCAGCGCATCCACGATCTCCACGGGCGAGACCTTCTTCCGCCGAATCAGCGCGGCCTGCTCGGTAGCGGACAGCCAGTTCAGATCGGTCTCAGGCATGGCGGCTCCGGAAAGATATCAGATTGGGGGGATTTAGGGTGATCGAGGCGCGCCACGGCTTGGCCGGGGCGCGACGAGCGCTGGGGGGATTGGGGGGCCATTTCGGGGCCCCCCATCTCAATGGGTCTCACCTCGAGCCCCGCAAGCGGGGATCCAGCGTGTCTCGCAGGGCGTCGCCGAGCAGGTTGCTGCCGAACACCGCGAGGCTGATGGCGATGCCCGGGAAGAGCACGAGGTGCGGCGCCTTCTGCGCGTACTCCGCGGCGGACACCGACAGCATGCGCCCCCACGACGGGTACGGCTCCGGAATGCCCATGCCCAGGAACGACAGGGTCGCCTCGACGAGGATGGCGCTGCCGAGCTGGGCCGTGCAGAGCACGATGAACGGCCCCACCGTGTTGGGCAGGATGTGACGGAAGGCGGTGCGCAGGTGGCGCACGCCGAGCGCGCGCGCCGCCTCGATGTACTGCATCTCGCGAATGCTGAGCACGCTGGCGCGGATCACGCGCGCGGCGCGCGGGATGATCGGGATCGAGATGGCGACGATGACGTTGCGGACCGAGGGGCCGAGCGAGGCCGACATGACCAGGGCCAGCACGAGCAGGGGCAGGCCCTGCAGGATGTCGAGCAGCCGCTGCGTG
>QHSB01000637.1 GCA_003220335.1 Candidatus Rokuibacteriota bacterium | reverse complement strand
CCGTGCGCGCGCTCCAGGTCAGCACCTCCATGCCGATGGCCTTGCCCAGCGCCGCCACGCGCGCGCCGATGGTGCCGGTGCCGAAGACGCCGAGCGTCTTGCCCAGGCACTGCGTCAGCATCTCGCGCGGCCACGCGCCGCCCCGCATCTCGCGGTCGATGTGGACGAGCCTGCGTCCCGACGCCAGCATGAGCGTCAGCGCGTGCTCGGCGACGGCGAAGGCGTTGGCGCCGGGCGTGTTGCAGACGGTGACGCCGCGCCGGCCCGCCGAGTCGAGATCGATGTTGTCGGTGCCGGTGCCCCAGATCGAGACCATCTTGAGATGGGGGCAGCCGACGAAGACGCCGTCGCTGAAGCGGGCGTGGGCCCGGATGTTGATGGCCACGCGCGCCCGGCCGATGCGCTTGATCAGCTCCTGCTCCTCGTCGGCGCCGCGGGCGGCGTAGACGCGCGTCTCGCCGAGCTTGCGCGCGGCCTCGTGGGCCACCGAGTTCTCGAAGACGCTCGGAAAGTCGTCGGGGACGGATATGAGCGGGTCGGCCACCTAGGCGGCCTCGGCGAACGCGGCCTGGGCGGCGGCCACGCCCGCGCCGGGCTGGCTCTTGTACCCGAGATCGCGCAGCGCCAGCTCGAGCGCGGAGAGCGTCGGCAGCACGTAGTGGGGACTGGCCGTGATGCCCATGGTGCCGATCCGCAGCGTGGACGTGCGGATCTTGTCGAGCCCGGTGCCGATGAGGATGCCGTACTGCTCGCGCATCCGTCTGACCACGGCCGCCGGCTCCACGCCCTTGGGCGCGCGGATGCACGCCACCGTGTTCGACACGATGGTGGGATCGGGGAACATCTCGAGCCCCATGGCGGCCACGCCGGCGCGCAGCGCGCCGCCGGCGATGGCGTGCCGGCGCGCGCGGTTGGCCATGCCCTCCTCCAGGATCAGGCGCACGGCCACCTGCAGGGCGCACGTGAGATGCGTCGGAATCGAGATGGGCTGCCGCCGCGGCGTGCCGTCGGGGATCTTGCCGCCGCGCGAGACGGGCACCCAGTTGTCGCGCCAGCGCAGCAGGTCGTACGCGTACGACTGCGCCGTCTGCTTGCGCCGCTCCATCGCCTCCCAGGCGCGCGGGCTCACGGACACGAGCGCCATGCCGAGGGGCGCCGCCAGGCACTTCTGCGAGCCCGTCATGTTGAGGTCCACGCCCCACTCGTCGGTGCGGACGTCGAGCCCGGCGATCGACGACACGGTGTCGAGCATGAAGAGCGCCCCGACCGAGCGCGCAAGCGTGCCGACCTCGGCCGCCGGATACGTGGTGCCGGTGGAGGTCTCGTTGTGCACGAGGGTGATGGCCTTCGGCCGTACGCGCTCGGCCTCCCGGGCCAGGCGGTCCATGTCCAGGCGCGCGCCCCACTCGACCGGGAACTCGGTGGCATCGGCGCCGACGCGGCTCATGATCTCGCGCATCAGCAGGCCGAAGGCGCCGGCACCCACCACCAGCACGCGGTCGCCCGGCTCGATCACCGAGAGCGCGCCCGCCTCGAGCGCGGTCCGCCCCGAGCCCGGCATGATGAGGACCTCGCTCTTCGTCTGGAAGACGTCGCGCAGGGCCAGGGTGGTCGGCTCCAGCACGCCCTCGTCGAACGAGCGGTCGTACTGGATGGCGGAGGGCTGGTTCATGGCCTGGATGACGGGGAACGGCAGCTCCGTCGGGCCGGGGATCATGAGCATCGGACGCGTCTGCACCTGGGTCCAGTTGATCGTCGACGGCACGGTCATCTCCTCGGAGGGGTCAGTCAGAGGCACAGCCAGCAATCGACGCCGATTGTATCACCGCGCGATCACCGGGCCGTCGTCGCCGGCGCTCCCGCGAGCGGGGCTCCGCACGCGGCGCAGAAGTTGGAGTGCGGCGGGCAGGATTGGCCGCAGCTCTCGCAGTCGAGGTGAGCCTCCACGTGGCGATGGTGGATGATCAGATTACGGATGTAAGGGATCCAGGTGAAGGCGTAGGCGAAGATGAACACCGAGTCTCGCTGGCGGAGCGAGT
Source organism: Candidatus Rokuibacteriota bacterium (assembly GCA_003220335.1). GTDB lineage: Bacteria > Methylomirabilota > Methylomirabilia > Rokubacteriales > CSP1-6 > AR12. Next base: position 449 of record QHSB01000637.1, on the reverse strand, counting down.
AGATCAGCAAGAGCACCGACCCGGTCAGGCTCAGCCACCAGAAGGCCGCGGGCACCACCACGCGCCGCAGCTTCTCGGTGGCATACCACTGCACGAAGAATCGCGAAAAAAATACGAGGTTGCCGAGCCAGCCGATGACCTTCCAGGCGCTCCAGTCGATGCCGAGCAGCTTCCCGTCGTGCCAGATCAGCCCCGCGGGCCAGTCCATCACACCTCACGACGCCTTGCCGAAGATCGCCTGGAGGATGCGGTAGGCCTTGCGAATGTCCTCGGGCCGTCGCCGGCCGGCGACGAGCGCGAAGATCTTCTCCGCGTCCTCGCTCGGCACCGCGGACGGCTTGTCCGCGCGCACGTCGGTCAGCTCGCGCAGGGGAATCTCCAGCGCCACCGATACGTGGTAGAGGCTGTCGATGGAGATCGACTTCTCCCCGCGCTCGACCTCGCCGATG
>QHSB01000636.1 GCA_003220335.1 Candidatus Rokuibacteriota bacterium | reverse complement strand
GACAAGTTTTTTCAGCTGCTCACGAACTGGGACCAGTATCTCGCGCCGGCCATCGTCCGTATGCTCCCGGTCGCTGCTCACACGTTCACGCTCGTCGTTGGTGTCATCGAAATCGTGGCGGCTGCACTCGTCGCCGTCAAGCCAAGGTTTGGCGCCTACGTCGTCACCGCGTGGCTGTGGGGCATCATTGTGAACCTGCTGCTCATCCCCGGCTACTACGACATCGCGCTGCGTGATTTCGGGCTTTCGCTCGGCGCGCTCGCGCTCGGTCGTTTAGCGGAACAGTTCCAGACGAGATAGGTCAATGGGAAACTGCAGGGCATGGAACCGCGCCGACGGATCGGTTTCGCAGGCCTCGCGGTGTTCGCGATCGCGTTCGTACTCACGGGCGCCCAAGTCAGCGAGCCGTGGCGGCATCGGGCCGTGGCGGCGAGCGGCAATGCGGCCCGCGGCGCCAAGCTCTACGAGACGCTGCCGTGCGCTTCCTGCCACGACATCAGCCGTCCGTGGCCGGGCGGCGCGATCTGTCCCAACCTCGGCAACATCGCGACCGAGGCTGCGCGCATCGTCCGCCGGCCGGACTACCACGGGCGCGCCAAGGACGCCGCCGGCTATATCCGCGAATCGATCGTCGATCCCAACGCCTATATCGTGCCCGGCCCAGCCTATCGCCAGGCCGACGGCCAGAGCGTGATGCCCAAGACCTTCGGCCAAACCCTGACACCGGCGCAGCTGGAGGACCTCGTTGTATTTCTGCTCACGCGCCGGTAAGGAACCTTTGGGCGTCGTGTGACGTTTAGCTGGCGTTCCGCCCAATTTTCCACGTGGAGGTTACTCAATGGCTTTCGTTGAAAGGGTCTTCGCTGTCACGCTCAGCCTGCTCCTGTTCGGGGCGTCCTTTGCGCTTGCCGCCGACTCCGCCACCGCCAAGCTCGCGCCCCAGAACAACTCCGGCGAGTCGGGAACGGCCACCCTGACCAAGGCTGGCGACAACCAGACCAAGGTCGTCCTCGAAGTCAAAGGCGCGCCGTCCGGTGGTCCCCAGCCGGTGCACATTCACAAGGGCACCTGCGACAAACTCGATCCCAAGCCCACGTATCCACTTTCGCCGCTCGTCAACGGCAAGTCCGAAACGACGGTCAACGCGGCGCTGGACAGTCTGGAGAAGGGCGGTTACGCGATCAACGGCCACAAATCGCCCCAGGAAGTCTCAACGTACGTCTTCTGCGGCACCATCGGCAGCATGTAACGGGCGATTCCCACGACCGGGCTTGCTGTTGCCTGCGGCCGGCGATCGCGGCAGGTGCCATCACCATCGCCCTGGTACTGATCGTCGCCTGGCTGCGCCGGCCGCCGCGCGGAGGCGCCCGAGATTGACGACGACACCTCATATTTTGAAGGCCCTCTAGGACCGCCTCAGAGACAGGGGCCAGAGCGTCATCGGTAACGTTCAGAACTAGGGTCGCGGACCGCTGGGGACGCGAACGCGTATTTTAGTATCCAGGTGGCGGATACGAGCGGGGGACGAGAACGGCGCCTGCCCCCTACCTACGCCGGCATAACGGCCATAACAACGCTACGCAGGCGTGCGAAGCTGCGCCACCGTGTGCACGAGCACGCCGGGATCGATGGGCTTGGGCAGGTGTACGGAAAATCCGGCGGCGATTGACTCACGTGAGTCATCGACCCGTACGTACGCGCTGAGCGCAATCGCCGGGACTTGCCCCCCGCCTTCGGCCGGCAGCGCCCGGATCGCCCGCATTAGTTCATAGCCGTCTCCCCCAGGCATCGCAATATCAGAGATCAAGACATCCGGGCATTGGTCGCCGAGCGCCTTCAAGGCCTCCTTGCTCGAGCCCACGGCGGAGACGGTCGCACCATGGAGCCGCAGCACCGCAGTCAACACATCGCGCGACTCCGGGTCGTCCTCCACCAGTAAAATCCGGACCCCTTCAAGGGCAGTTGCTTCAGCGTGCATCTCCCCGATGAGGGCGGTTTGAACCCCGCCGCCGGCTGGAACTGTCGATACAGCGCTAAATGGGAGTTCCACGCGGAATGCTGAGCCTTGGCCCTCTCCCTCGCTATCCGCCGTAACGGTGCCGCCATGCAATTCCACGAGGTGACGGACGATAGCGAGCCCGAGACCGAGGCCGCCGAAACTCCGGCTCTTGCTTTCGTCGGCCTGACGAAATCGGTCGAAGATTCGCGGCAGAAGGTCCGCCTTCATGCCGATGCCCGTATCGCGCACAGTCAACCGCGCCCGATAGTCGGCCCATTCCAGCCTCACGTCGACGCGTCCACCAGGCGGCGTGAATTTGATGGCATTTGATAAGAGGTTCCACACGATCTGCTGCAGGCGACGGCGGTCGCCGAGCACGGGGCCCGGTGCGGCATCAAGTTGAACGTCGAGCTGTATGGATTTGGGCTCCGCGGCTGGGCGGAGGCCGTCGATGGCGGTCTCAACCACCGGCCCAACGTCCAGTGGCAGGAGACTGAGGCCGACCTTCCCGCTGGTGATGCGCGAGACATCGAGCAGATCCTCGATAAGTTCAGTCTGCGTTCGCGTGTTGCGTTCGAGTGATTCGAGCGCTCGGGCCGTGGCCCTCTCATCGAGTCGGCCCGACCGCAGCATGCGGACCCACGCCACCATGGACGTCAGCGGCGTGCGAAGCTCATGAGAGAGCGTGGCGAGGAAGGTGTCTTTGGCGCGGCTGGCTGCCTCGGCCTCCTCACGGGCCAGCCGCTCGAGCTCCAGCGCGCGTAGGTGCGCCGCGCCGACGCCGCGGGCCTCCAGTCGCTTCACGGTTACGTCCTCGATCGCCAGAAGAATGAGGCCGCGCGGGCCGGGAATAGCGCTGGCGTTGAGCAGCATGACGCGCGGCCCGATGCTGCGGAAGTCGTGCTCAACCTCGACATCGGTCACCCGTTCCTTGCGTGGGAGCACATCCTCCAGAAGGCGCCGGAGGGCCGGAAGATCCCACTCACGATCGCTCAGTTCATAGAAGAACCGGCCTTCGGTCTCGGCGGGCAGCAGGTGGAACGTATTGTAGAAGGCGGTGTTGGCTTCCCCTCCACATCTACAAGCGCAAGCAGAGCGCCTTCTATCCGGTTCTCGGCCGTCCGGTAGGGACGAATGCGCAACGAACAGCGGCGACCGTCGTCACCGCGCACGGCGAGGTCACGTGGTGTGACCGTGTTGATGACGTCCTGCACGACAACATCCAGTTGCTCCAGGCCATCGGCTGCGACGCGAACGTTGGCGAGCGGCCGGCCGATGTCGGTGGGCAGGATGTTGAAGCGGCGCCCGGCCCCAGGCGTCACCCGACGGATGAGGAGATCGTGGTCGACGAGCACGATCGGGATGTTGACACTGCTGAGGATGTTCCCGAGGTCGTTGTTCAGCAACGACAATTCCGAATTGTGTTGCTGCAATTGCTCGTTGACGGTAGTGAGCTCCTCATTGCCCGACTGCAACTCCTCCTTTGCAGTCTCGAGCTCTTCGTTCGTCGACTGGAGTTCTTCGTTGCTCGCGATAATCTCTTCGTTCGCCGACTTCAGCTCCTCATTCGTCGCCTCTTGGTCCTCGACCACCGAACGAAGGTGTCGTTTCGTCGCCGCCAACTCTTCGCTGAGCTGCGAAGCTTCGGCGCTCGGGCGCCGCCGCCGCTGCTGGCCGCGACGGTGAGCGTGCTGTCCGGTGGCCGGGGTCGCCTGCGGGGCGCGGAAGACGACGAGGAAGTGCCGGTCACCCAGAGTAAGCGCGATGGGCGTCACCTCGATATCCACGGCCATGGCACGACCGTCGGCGTCGAACCGAACGTTGGGCCGCGTCACGGTTGTATTGCGGCGGCGTGCATCGCGAATCAGGTCGGGCAGGATGACCGACAAGCCGGATCGCGCCATTTTGGCGATGTTCAAGCTCGCCTGGCCTGGCGCTGGCGCCAGATAAGGGCTTGCGTCCCCACGGAACTGCACGATGTCCATCGTCTCATTCAGGACGACCCCCGACGGCGCGTACTTATCGAGCAGGAGCCGGTCGATCTCTCTATAGGCGTCGCGAGGCGGGACAGATAGCGTGCGAGGAGGCGCCTCGAAAACTGCTGGGCCGGGGCCACGCTCTGGGAGACTGACCTTGAATTCGATATTCGCCGAGCCTGGTTTTCTGAGGAAGATGTGATGGTCTCGCTCGCTGACGGTGAAGAGATCGGCGTATGCCGTGACCGTTTCGGCGGAGCCAAGAATGAGGACCCCCCCGGGCCTGAGTGCGAAATGGAACGCGCGCATGATTCTGCTTTGCAGGGGCGGCGTCATGTAGATCAGAACGTTGCGACAACTCACGAGGTCGAGCTTCGAGAACGGCGCGTCCTTGGCGAGATTCTGCCGCGCGAAAATGCATAGTTCCCGCACGGGTTTGTGGACCTGGTAGCCGCAGTCAACTTTCGTAAAAAATCGCCGTAATCGCGCGGAGGATACGGCGGATGTGATGTTCTCCGCGTAGAGACCGCTCCGAGCGCGCGCGATGACGGCCTCGCTCACATCCGTGCCAAAGATCTGAATCGGTATTTCGGCGGCCCGATCACCGCAGCACTCAAGCAACGTGATCGCGATCGAATATACTTCCTCGCCGGTCGCGCAGCCCGGTATCCAGATCCGGAGCGGATTGTCGGGAGTGCGACGTTCCTCGAGGAGCGCGGGGAACACCGTCTTCGCGAGCACATCGAAGACTCCGGGATCACGGAAGAAAGCGGTGACGTTAATCAGCAAGTCAGTCTTCAGAGCTTCGACTTCAGCCGGATGCGACTGAAGGTACTGCGAATAATCCTCGAGGGACTCGACTCTGGCGAGCGCCATACGCCTTGAGACGCGCCGCCCGACTGTGGGCGACTTGTAGAGACTGAAGTCTACATCACCGGTCTCTCGCAGTAGCCTGAAGATCGCCGCAAACGCGGGATGTAACGCATTATCGGTCGCGGCTTTGTCGCCGGCACGCGGAGGGTCTTTATGATCTTCGCTCACGAGGTCGCGGGGCGGCCAGTATCCTTTGAGGGTCATCAACTCGCGTATGATGTCGCTGGGAGACCCGACAACGTCGATGCATCCTGTATCAACGGCGTTCAGCGGCATCCCACTCTGTGCCGCTGACTCTTCGTCTTGCGCGAAAGTAAATCCGGCGTCTGCTTTTATCCCGCGTACGCCGAGCGAACCATCCGAGCCGGTCCCCGAAAGAATCACGCCCACCGCGCGCTCTTTATAGTCACTCGCCAGCGACTGGAGGAGGGCGTCAACCGGCAGGTGCACGTCGCGGGTGCGCGCTCGCGGTACGAGCCGCACGGCACCACCCTTGACAGTCAAGGTCGCGTTTGGCGGGATAACGTAGAACCGGTCACGCTCGATCTTTTCGCCATCAACGGCCTCGGTGACGGGTATCGGCGCAGTCCGCTGAAGGATTTCACTTATCCGACTCGGATGTGTCGGATCGAGATGGATAACGAAAACAAACGCCATACCTGGGTCCGGCGGCAGACTCCGGAGGAACTGCGTTACTGCCTCGAGACCACCGGCCGACGCGCCGATACCTACGACGAGGAATTCATCGCGGGCAGACGAAGACTGCGCGGAGGTATCGCCTCGCGAGACACGCGGGATCGTACGACGAGGGAATTGTTTCTTCAACGAAATCCGACCCCCAGAGACCCGCCGAGTATAGGCCTTGCGGCCGGGAACACAACCGCCTCTTCATAAGACAAACGCATCCCGGAGAACTACGTTGGAAATCTTTTCAAACCGAGCGACCCCGTCACTTTAAGACGTACAGGGCGAGGGATCGGGGTAACGGGTAGGCGCTATCGCCTGCTAAGGGTTATGCTGCTGCCGTTGCTGTCACCGTCGGGGTCGTGGTTGTCCATGGATAGGTAAGTCAGCGTCGCGTGCGTCACGTTGATGACCCTGAACGCCACGCTCACGGTCTTCTTGGAAATGCCTGATTTGGATGCGCTGGCCCCACCGTCGGCGCCACCGCGCTGAGGACCACGGTTCCGGTTGACACACTCCCCCC
>QHSB01000635.1 GCA_003220335.1 Candidatus Rokuibacteriota bacterium | reverse complement strand
GACACCAAGCGGCTCAACTCACCCAACGACGTGGTCGTGAAGTCCGACGACTCCGTGTGGTTCACGGATCCGCCGTTCGGCATCCTGTCCAACTACGAGGGTCACACGGCGACGCCGGAGCTGCCGACCAACGTCTACCGCGTGGACAAGGCCGGTCGCGCCAGCGTGGTGACCGGCGACGTCCCGCGTCCCAACGGTCTCGCCTTCTCGCCCGACGAGTCACGGCTCTACGTCGTGGCCAGCGGCGACAGCCCGCGCACGATCCGCGTCTTGGACGTGGTCGGCAACGGCACGGCCCTGGCCAACGGGCGCATCTTCGTCGACTGCGGGCCGGGCATTCCCGACGGCTTTCGGTGCGACACCGACGGCAACCTCTGGTGCGGGTGGGGCGGCGGCGAGGGCCACGACGGCGTCGTGGTCTTCACGCCCGACGGCAAGATGGTGTTTCGGATCCTGCTTCCGGAGCGCTGCGCGAACCTCTGCTTCGGGGGGCCGAGCCGCAACCGCCTCTTCATGGCGGCGAGCCAGTCGGTCTACTCCGTCTATGTCGATGCCCAGGGCGCGACGCTGAGCTGAGCGCGGGGCCGGCCGGTGCCGGCCCCGCCTGCCTTCACGAGATTTCCGCCGCCGCTACTTCTTCGCCAGCTTGGTCTCCATCAGCGTGCGTACCTCGGCGACCGCGGCACGCCACAGGGGGCCGCCGGGCACCGCGTACTCGGCGTTGACCTGCGAGCGGAACTCGTTCATGGCCGCGTCCTGCTTGGCCTTGTCGTCTTTCGGCGCCTGGTCCAGCGTCTTGGTGCGGATCACGGCGGCCTTGGCCGTCGCGGGGTGCGCGCGCTCGATCCAGCGGCCGATCTCGTTCCAGTCCTGGTCGAAGAACACGACGACCGGGATGGAACGGAAGCCGTTGTTGAGGAAGCAGTCGGTGATGTCCAGGTTCTGGTCGCGCAGGAAGACGCGCAGCTCGGCGCCGGGAATGCTCTCGATCACCCGCGCGATGAGCGGTGAGTTGCGGTGCACGTCGCCGCACCAGTTCTCGGCCAGCATCAGGACGTACTTGACGCCCTTGACGCCCGCGAAGAACTTCTTCTCGTCCTCGGTGAGCGTGGCCTTGTTGTAGTTCTCCTCGGTACGCTTCTGGGTATCACCCATCTGCCCCATGTACTCCTTCCAGGTCATCCCCTTCGAAAAGCGCGTGCTGTCCAGCGGAATCCTCAGCTGAGCCATGTCCTCTCTCCTCTCTCAGTTGGCGCGGCCGGCGGCCTGGTTCAGATCGGCCAGGGGCACGATCCGTCCGTGCAGCGGCAGCAGCCGGTCGACGGTCAATCCGAGCCGCCCGATGTTGTCGACCAGACCCACGGTGAATGGGCTGGGCGGGCTCGGGGGTGGCGTGTTCGGCGGCGGCGGCGTATAGGCGTCCGCCTCGATGAGCAGCTTCTCCTTCGGCAGGTACACCAGGAGCAGGCCGTCGTCGTGCAGGACGCCGGCGATGTGGTGGATCTCGATCGTGCGCGCGCCGTCGGTCAGCACGCGCTTGTCGCGGACGCCCTCGGCGGGCGCCGGCTTCGTGCCGGACTTCGTCAGGTGATCGGGGCTCACCGTGGCGCGCGCGGCCAGCGTCCTGTCCCACCACGCGCGGTTGACCTCGTGCGTGATCACGGTGACGCCCTCGGCGGCGAAGGCGCGCACGCCGCCCGCGTGATCGAAGTGGTGGTGGCTGTTGATCACGTAGCGGACCGGCTTGTTGGCGGCCAGCCCGCGCACCTCGGCGAGCACGGCGAGCGCGCGCTGGTCGTTGAGCGGCGCCTCGACCACGACCACGTGGTCCTTCATCTCGATGGCCACGCTGTGGTGCGTGCCTCCCGTGACGTACCAGACGCCGTCGGCGACCATCTGCGAGGCCACCACCGCGTACGGCGCCGTCGCCTGGCGGACGGCGTCGGGGACCGCGATGTCCACGGAGGCGTTCGGGCGCACCTCGTCGACGGTGACGTCGAGCACCGGGAAGCCGCCGGCGGTCTGGCGGATCTTCGTCGGAAACTTCACGCCGCCGAAATCCTTGTAGTCCGCGTACTCGAAGGTGACGGCCAGGTCGCCGACGACCGGGTTGCCCAGCACCGCCTCCACCTTCTCGACCAGGCCCGCGCGGTCGAGCGTCGCGCGCGCCGTGTACTTGCCGGGGACGGCGAAGACCAGCGTGCGGCCCTGCGCCGTGGCGTTGTTGGCCCGCGCCGCCCTCACGATCCCGTGGGGCGTGGCCCACAGCTCGAGCTGCCGGGCGGCCAGCGCGATCGGCGCCGGGATCGCCGCGTCGCCCACGACGTTCCACGCGTGCTCGCCGCCGACGACCCCGACCTGTCGCTGCTCACCGCGCACCGGCTGCACGCCGCCGCCGCGCGGCGGGTCCTCGGCCTGCGTGCGCACGGACGTATCGCGCAGCGACGCCGTCTCGTAGTTGACCGAGCGGGCGAGGCTCTTCACGTTGAATCGTGGCCAGGCGCCGCCCGGCGCCTGGGCCTGGCCGACCGCGTAGTTGACGCCGCCGGCCGTCATCTCGAACGACTTGAGACCGGCCGCGCCGAGCGCCTTGTCGGCCGCGTCCAGCAGCGCGCGCGCGTCCTGCGCGTCGGCCGGCCCGAACGAGAGCAGCAGCGCCGTCAGCGTCGTGGC
>QHSB01000142.1 GCA_003220335.1 Candidatus Rokuibacteriota bacterium | reverse complement strand
TACCCCGGGACCATCGCGGGCGCCAAGGACTCGGGCGGCGACTGGAGCAATACCAAGGCGATGCTCGATCGGTTCGCGACATCGGGCTTCGATGTCTTCCCGGGCGCGGAGACGTTCCTGCTGGCCGGGATGCGCGACGGCGGCGCCGGCTGCATCAGCGCCACCGCCAACACGAACCCGGCGGCGATCGCGCGGCTCTACGACACCTGGCGCGACGCCGACGCCGACGCGCAGCAGAAGCGCCTCGACGACATCCGCGGCACCTTCGCCACGTACCCGATGATCCCCGCGCTCAAGGCGGCCATCGCCCACTGGTCGGGCATGGCCGAGTGGGCCACGGTGCGGCCGCCGCTCGTCGCGCTGACCAGGGAGCAGGCCGCGGCGCTCGTGTCCGATCTGAAGGCGCGCAGCTTCGACATGCCCGGGCTGCGCGGGTAGACTCGAGCCGATGGCCCTCGAGCATCCGTGGAGCGAGCCGCCGGCGGCGGCGCAGACGATCGAGGTGGCGCCGGGCGTGCGCTGGCTGCGCATGCCGCTGCCCTTCCAGCTCGACCATATAAATCTATGGGCACTGGCCGACGGCGACGGCTGGACGGTGGTGGACACGGGCCTGGCCCTGCCGCCGACGCGTGAGCGCTGGGAGCAGCTCTTCGCGAGCGGTCTGGACGGCAAGCCGATCCGGCGCGTGATCGTCACTCACTTCCATCCCGACCACATCGGCAACGCCTCGTGGCTGACCGAACGCTGGCAGGCCGACCTCTGGTGCACGCAGACGGAGTGGCTGGCCGCCGAGTACGCGCTGCGCAGCCGCGACGACGCCGACCTCGACCGTCGCGTGGCGCACTACCGGCGTCACGGCATCGCCGAGGAGCACACGGCGAAGATGCGCGCCCGGGGCAATCCGTACCCGAGCCTGGTCGGCGGGCTGCCCTTTCACTTCATGCCGATTGCCGACGGCGAGTCGGCGACGATCGACGGGCGGCGCTGGCGCGTGATCACCGCCCGCGGCCACTCGCCCGAGCACGCGTGCCTGTGGTGCGAGGACCTCCGCGTGCTCATCGCGGGCGACCAGGTCCTGCCGAAGATCACGACGAACGTGAGCGTCTGGCCCGAGCGGCCGCGCGAGAATCCCCTGCGCTACTACCTCGACTCGCTCGCGCGCTTCCTCCGGCTGCCCGCCGACACGCTGATCCTGCCGTCGCACGGGCTGCCCTTCCGCGGCCTGCACCACCGGCTGTCCACGCTGGTGCAGCACCACGACGCGCGGCTGGCCGAGGCGGCCGACGCCCTCATCGAGCCGAAGACGGGCGCCGAGCTCATCCCCGTGCTGTTCCGTCGCGAGCTCGACACGCACCAGCTCGGCTTCGCCATCGGCGAGACCCTCGCCCACCTGAACTTCCTCGAGGCCGAGGGTCGCGCCGTGCGCGAGCTCGGCCGCGACGGCATCGAGCGCTTCCACAAGCCTTGAGCGCCGCGCTCGCCACCGGATCGTGTCGGTGGCATTGCGAGTGCATTACGATAGAGCGATGACGCCGAGCACCGTGGGTACCGCTGGAAACGGCGGCTGACGGACAAGGCGCTGTCACAGCGGGCGGGGCCTCGTGCCCCTCGATTCCGGGGATGTAAAACTTCCCGAAGCATCGAGGGCTGACGCCCCGCCCGTTGGTTGTCTACCAAATGGGGCCCCGAAATGGCCCCCCATACCCCCCAAACGTTCGGAGCGCCCCGGGGAACCCGTGGCGCTCCTCTATCTCGCGACTACGCCGCGGTGACCCGGCGCGCCTCGATCACCCTATCCCCAGCTCGGCGAGCTTGGCGTCGGTCGGCTTGCCGGTTTGGGGGTCCCATCCGGCCATTTCGTAGTAAGTCTTACGCGCCGAAAGGAACTCGTCGGGATCGATGCGGGCGCCCTTGATGGCGCCGTTGCCGATGCCCTCGTGCAGCCGCTGCGGCAGCACGTCGTCGGCGGGGGTGAAGCCCTCACGATTGTTGAACATGCGCGCCAGCGTGTTGTTGCGCTCGCCCACCTTCATCAGCTCGTAGATCGACACGTTCCAGCCCGTGACCGCGTTGATGTAGTCGATCATCGGGTCGAGCTGCAGCGTGTTGAGCGGCGCGCCGACGAAGTCGCACATGCCGACGGAGTTGTACGCGCTCCACACCTGCTGCGTCACGTAGAACGCGCGCACCTTCTTGGAATCCAGCGTCATCGGGTCGAGGGGCTCGATGAGGCCGAGCACGCCCAGCGGATGACCCTGCGGATGGAAGCCGGCGTAGAGCGGGTCGTGCGGCGCCTCCATGTGGTCGGCGCCCGTCGGCGAGAGCGCGTACGCGAGCGACAGGCCCTTCTTGCCGCGCGGGTCGTGCATCGGTAGCTCCTGGCCCTTCACGTGGAGCGCGAAGCGCTCGCTGCCCTTGCCGAGCTTCTCGGCCGCGCGCTTGACGCCCTCGGCGAGCAGGTCACCGAGACCCTCGCGCCGGCCGATCATGTGGACGAGCGCGATGACGGCGTCCGCGTTGCCCCACGACAGGTCGAGCCCCCCGGCCATCTCGCGCGTGATGATGCCGTGCTCGTAGCACTCCATCGCGAACGCGCAGACGGCGCCGGTGGAGATCGAGTCGAGCACGTACTGCGCGTGGAGCTGGTTGATGAGGGCCAGCGCGTTGAGATCCTTCACGCCGCAGAGCGAGCCGGAGGCGGCCAGCGTCTCGTACTCGGGCCCGCCGTACTTCGGCGTCACGCCCAGCTCCTTCACCTCGACCTCGCGCTTGCACGCCACCGCGCACGCATAGCAGGTGCCGCGGTTGACCAGAATCGTGTCGCGCATCTTCTGCCCGCTGATGTCCTTGGCGCCCTCGAAGGAGCCGTCGCGGAAGTTGCGCGTGGGCAGGATGCCGCTCGCCTCGAGCGCCAGCACGCCGGCGGAGGAGCCGAGCTGGTGGAAGCGGTCCTTGGAGCGGTCGTAGTTGTCTTTGAACCACACCAGCTGCTTTTTCGCGGTGTCCTTGTCGGCCGCCGCCGGCGGCTTGCTGCCGCGCACGACGATGGCCTTGAGCTTCTTGCCCCCCATCACCGCGCCGAGCCCGCCGCGGCCGTGGAAGTGCTTGAGCTGGTTCACGATGGCCGCGTAGCGCACGAGCTTCTCGCCGGCCACGCCGCACTGCAGCGTGCGCACGCGCTTGTCGCCCAGCTCGGCCTCGAGGCCGTCCTGGACGTCGCCCGAGAGCTTGCCCCAGTAGGGCGCGGCGTCGCGGAACTCGACCGCGTCGTCCTTGATCCACACGTACACCGGCGTCGTCGACGCGCCGTGGACGACGACGCCGTCCCAGCCCGCCGCGCGCAGCTCCGGTCCCCACCAGCCGCCGGCCTCCGACTCGCCGTAGCCGCCGGTGAGCGGCGACTTCCCCGCCGCCGTGTAGCGGTTGGTGCCGGAGAGCGAGAGCCCGTTGATCACGCTCGTCATGAAGACGAGGACGTTGTCGGGCCCCAGCGGCTCGGCGCCCGGCTTCAGGTCCCGCAGGAGCAGGTACGCCGCGAGGGCGCCGCCGCCGAGGTACTTGCGGTAGGTCGCCTCCGGGATCTCTTCGCGGCGGTGCGTGCGCTCGGTCAGGTCGATGTGCAGGATCTTCGCGGTGATGGCCATACGCGCTGTCCCTCCTCGAAGTGCCGCCGATCGTACTACACGGCGGCCAGCCACGACAGTTGATAGGATCGACGCCATGGAACCCCTCATCGCCTACCTGCACTACCTCGCGATCATCCTGATCGCGGGCTTCCTCGTCGCCGAGATGGTGGTGTGCCGGCCGTCGCTGGAGGCCGAGCAGGTACGGCTGCTGCCGCGCCTGGACGTCGTCTTCTTCGCCGCGGCCCTGCTCGCGCTGGCGACGGGACTGCTGCGGCTCTTCGTCTATGCCAAGGGCGTCGGCTTCTACCTGCCGAACCCGTTCTTCGTCGCCAAGATGCTGCTGTACATCGCCATCGCGACGCTGTCGATCAAGCCGACGATGTCCTTCATCCGCTGGCGCCGGCGGCTCGCGGAATCCGGCGAGCTGCCACCGACGCCGGAGATCGCGACGGCGCGGCGGGTGCTCCACGTGGAGGTCGCGATGCTCGCCCTGATCCCGCTGATGGCCGTGCTGATGGCGCGCGGCATCGGCCGCTGACCAACGCCGAGCCGCGCCTCGCCGCGCCGCGATGATCGCGCTTCGCAACGTCACCAAGCGGTTCGGCGACCGCGTCGCCCTCGATCACGTCTCGCTCACGGTCGAGCCCGGGGCGATGCACGTCCTGCTCGGCTCCAGCGGGTCCGGAAAATCGACGGTCCTGCGCCTCATCCTCGGTCTCCTCCATCCCGACGGGGGTGACGTGCGCGTGGAGCCGGTCGCGCCCATGGGCTACGTCGTCCAGGAAGGCGCCCTGTATCCTCACCTCACGGCCGCGCGCAACGTCGTGCTGCCGGCGCGCGCCGCGGGCTGGACTGCTGCGCGTCAGGCAGCAAGGCTCGACGCCCTCGCCGCGCTGGTGGACCTCGAGCCCGAGCTGATGGAACGCTATCCGCACCAGCTGAGCGGTGGACAGCGGCAGCGCGTGAGCCTCATGCGGGCGTTGATGCTGGATCCCCCGGTCCTCCTGCTCGACGAGCCGCTGGGGGCGCTCGACCCCATCACGCGCGCCAACCTCCAGGTGCAGCTCGTGCGCGTCTTCGGCGAGCTGCGCAAGACGGTCGTCCTCGTCACCCACGACGTGCGCGAGGCGTTCGTGTTCGGCTCCATGATCACGCTCCTGAGCCAGGGCCGCGTCGTGCAGCAGGGCACGCTCACCGATCTCGCGCAGCGTCCCGCCGATCCCTTCGTCTCCGAGTTCTTGAGAGCCCAGACGCCGCCGCCGGAGATGACGCGGGACCTCCGCCTGTGACGCGCCGAGCCTCGATCGGCCTCTTCGTCGGCGGTGCCGTGCTCGGGCTCCTGTGGGCCGCCCCGGCGATGGCGGCCGAGCCGCCGAGCATCCGCGTGGGCTCGAAGTCGTTCACGGAGAGCTACATCCTGGCCGAGATCGTCGCCCAGATCATCGACGACACCGGCGAGGCCCGCGCCGAGCGACGGCTCGGCCTCGGCGGGAGCGGGATCGTCCACGGTGCGCTGGCCAGCGGCCACATCGACGTCTATCCGGAGTACACGGGCACGATCGCCCAGGCGATCCTCAAGGAGCCGTCGCTCGTCTTGCTCGACGCGATGCGGGGGCCGCTCGGCACGCGCGGACTCATCGTCGGCGTGCCGCTCGGCTTCGACAACACGTACGCGCTCGCCGTCCGTCGCGACGCGGCCGCGCGTCTGGGTCTGCGAACCATCAGCGATCTCGCCCGCCACCCCGACCTCCGGGCGGCCTTCGACGCCGGCTTCCTCGAGCGCGCCGACGGGTGGCCGGGGCTTCAGCGTCACTACGGCCTGCGCTTCGCCGACGTCCGCATCATGGAGCACGCGCTGACGTATCCCGCGCTGGCCAGCGGCCGCGTGGACGTGATCGACGTCTTTTCCACCGACGGCCAGCTGTCGCGGCTCGATCTCACGCTGCTCACCGACGACCGCCGCTTCTTCCCCGACTACACCGCCGTCCTCCTCGCGCGCCGCACGCTCCCCGGGCGCTTTCCACAGACGTGGGCGGCCCTCGAGCGCCGGCTCGGCGGCCGCATCGACACCGCGACGATGTCGCGCCTCAACGCCCTCGCGGATCTCGAGCGGCGATCGTTCGCAGAGGTCGCCGCGAGCTTCCTCGGGCGATCGACCGCCGACACCGCGCGGCGGCCGGTCCGAGAGCTGGTGAGGCTGACCCTCGAGCACCTGCGGCTCGTCGCCGTCTCGCTGAGCGTGGCGGTGCTGCTTGGGGTCCCGCTCGGCATCCTCGCCGCGCGCCGCCGCCGGCTGGCCCAGGCGGAGCTGATGGGCGTCGGCGTGCTCCAGACGATCCCGGCGCTCGCGCTGCTCTCCTTCATGATCCCGCTCTTCGGCATCGGCGAGGTGCCGGCGCTGGTCGCCCTGTCCCTCTACGCCCTGCTTCCGATCGTCCGCAACACGCACGCCGGGATCAGCACCCTCGATCCACGGCTCGTCGAGATGACCACGGTCCTCGGGCTGCGGAGCTGGCGGCGCCTGGCCTGGATCGAGCTGCCGCTCGCCTCGGTGACGATCATGGCGGGCGTCAAGACCTCGGCCGTCCTCACCGTCGGCACGGCCACGCTCGCGGCGTTCATCGGGGGCGGCGGGTACGGGACGCTGATCGTGACGGGCCTCGCGCTGAACGACGTCGGCACCATCCTCGCCGGCGCGATTCCCGCCGCCGTGATGGCGCTCGTCATCCACGCCGCCTTCGAGGCGCTCGACCGCGCGGTCATCCCGCGCGCGCTGCGCGCCGCGGCCTCACCGCCGGGCTAGCGCGTCGGCCTCGAGGCGATCGTGGAGCGCGCGGCAGGCCGCGACGACGGCGGGCGCGTCACCCGGGAACCACGCGGCCATCCACTCCGGGCGCTCGAAGAAGGCGAGCGGCGGGCGCCCGGCTCTTCGGATTGCGCCGCGCCGCACGAGGCCGCTGGCATTGATGAAGCTGACGTCGGTCAGCAGGCGGCCGGGCGCCGCGAAGCCGGCCGTCGCCGGCGCCAGGCGCCGGATCTCGGCGAGGCTCTCGTCCACCGCGCGCAGGCAGAAGACGTGCGCCCGCGGCCGGAGCGCGGACGGCAGCGAGGCGAGCACCGCGCGCATCGTGAACCCCGAGAAGATCGTGTCGTCGACGACGGCAAGCGACCGGGCATCGGGCAGCGTGCGGAGCTGGCGCTCGAGCGGGGCCGGGCCCGCGAGCCGATAACCGCCGTCCGCGCTCTCCTCGCGCCACACGTCCACCCGCCGCACGCTCGGAAACCAGCCCGTGCGCTCGTGCACCTGAGCGGCGACGTGGGCGCCGGCGGCGCCGATGGCCACGGTCGTCTCGAACGACGCGTGCTCGCGCCCGGCGATGAGCGCGGCGATCTGGGACTCCGGCGTGAGGACGACCACGCGCTCCGGCTCACGCACCAGCAGCGCGCACAGGGCCCGCCACAGGGGCCAGGCCGGCGCGCCCTCGCCGTGCCGGCGCAATTCCTCGGAGAGATCGTCGTGGATGTAGAGCCGCCGCGGCGTCGGCGTCGGCACGTCAGCGCGCCGCGGTCCGGAAGCCGGCGATGACATTGCGTCGCTGGCGCTTGAAGAAGTTGCGCCACGTGCCGCGGATCAGGCGCGAGCGCGTCGTCCAGCACCCGCCCTTGAGCACGTGCTTGCCGCCGAAATGCGGCTCGGAGTATTCCTTGTAGGGGTCGCAGACGAATCCCGGATACGGCTCAAACGTGTCGGCGACCCATTCCCAGACATTGCCGACCATCTGCCGGCAGCCGACCGGACTGTCGCCGTCGGGCAGCGCGCGCACGTCGATCGGCGCACCCGCGAGGTAGTCGAGGTTCGCGCGCTCGCGCGTCGGCGGCGCCTCGCCCCAGGGGAAGCGATGCTTGCGTCCGGTCGCGGGATCGAGGGTGGCCGCCATCTCCCATTCCGCCTCGGTGGGCAGCCGCCGCCCCGCCCAGCGGCAGAACGCCTCCGCCTCGTACCAGTTCACGTGAACCACCGGCTGCCAGGGATCGAGCGGCACCCGCCGATCGAACCGCCGCTCGAACCAGTAGCCGCGCCCCTGCGGGCTCCAGAAGAGCGGATGCTCGGCCCCCTCGCGCCGGCGCCAGTCCCAGCCGCGCCGGCCCCACCATTCGCGCCGCCGATAGCCACCGTCGTCGACGAAGGCCTGGAACTCGGCGTTGGTGACGGGCGTCGCGGCGATCCGGAAGGGCGCGACCTCGACGGGATGCGCCCACTTCTCGTTGTCGAAGACGAATGGCTCGCCGGGATCGGCGCCGAGCATGAAGGCGCCGCCGGGGACGGTGACGTCGTGCGAGCGGAACTCGGGATCGAGGGGCGGCGAGCCAGGGGCCGGAGGGAGGCTCGCCGGGCGCGCGTAGCCCAGGGTCTGGAGGATCGCCGTCAGGTTCTCGGCGTGCATGTCCTCGTGCAACGCGGCCAGCGTGTAGAAGTAGACGTCGTCGTCACACGGCGCGCGGGACTCGAGCCGTGCCACGCTCCGCCGCAGCACCTCCGTGATGTATGCGAGCGTGGCGGCGCGCGACGGAAAGCAGTGATCCCAGCGTCGCGTGTAGGACACGTTGAAGGAGTCGTAGATCGCATCCGCGCCGGGCAGGATGCTGTCGGCGCCGCCGCGCCCGCGCAGCAGCCAGTACTCCTGGAACCAGCCGACGTGGCCCATCTCCCAGATCGGCGGCTCGAGGAAGTGCCCGCGCGCGCCGAGCATCTGCGCGTCCGTCAGATCGTCGAGCAGCGCGAGCTCGACACGGCGCGCGTCGAGCAACGGGTCGAGGAGTGCATCCGACGTGGTGAACGTTTCGGGCGTGATCATCGCGTGCCGGCGCCTGCAGTCTATCGTCGGGTGTCGGCTCCGCAACCTCCGATACCGCGGGGCGAGGTTCGCCTATAGGTCGTCGCCCCGACGAGCGCCGCTCAGCGGCGAAGCGCGGCGACGATCGCGTCCACGTCGTACACGCAGCCGCCCCACGTCCCGCCGCCCGCCTGCTGCAGCGCCGCCCACAGCCGCGTGTCGTCCGCGATGTCGGGGTCGGCCGAGAGATCGGGACGCGCCGGACGCGCCGCCAGCACGCGCGCGCCGTCATCCGCCGAGAACTCGCGGCCGCCCTCCCCGACCAGATCGATCGAGCCCTCGAGCCGATTGCGATCGACGACGACACGGATCGTGTCGCCGTCCCGCACCCTGCCGATGGGCCCGCCGGCGAGCGCCTCGGGGCCGACGTGGCCGATGCACGCGCCGGTGGAGACGCCGGAGAAGCGCGCGTCGGTGATCACCGCCACGTGCTTGCCGAACGACAGGTGCTTCAGCGCGGCGGTGATCTGGTAGATCTCCTCCATCCCCGCGCCGATCGGCCCACGGCAGATCAGCACGAGCACGTCACCCGCCTTGATGCCACCCGCGCCGGGATTCTTGATGGCCGCGATCGCGTCCTTCTCGCGCACGAACACGCGCGCGGGCCCCGTCTTGCGGTAGACGCCGTCGGCGTCGACGACGGAGGGATCGATCGCCGTCGACTTGATGACCGAGCCCTCCGGCGCCAGGTTGCCGCGCGGGAACGTCACCGTGCTGGTCAACCCGCGCGAGCGCGCGCGGTCGGGATCCATGATGACGTCCTCCGGCGCGACGCCGTCGGCACGCCGCAGCCGCTCGCGCAGGCCGTGGCGCCGCTCGCTCGTCTCCCACCAGTCCAGCACGCGGCCCAGCGTCTCGCCGCTGACCGTCAGCGCCGACTCCTCGAGCAGACCGAGGCGCCGCAGGTGCAGCATCACCTCCGGCACGCCGCCGGCGAGGAACGCGCGCACCGTCGGATGCGGACCGTTCGGCAGCGTGTCGACCAGGCGGGGCACGCGGCGGTTCACGGCGATCCAGTCTTCCACCGTCGGCCGTCGCAGTCCCGCCGCGTGGGCGATGGCGGGCGTGTGCAGGAGCAGATTCGTCGAGCCGCCGAAGGCCGCGTGCACGACCATCGCGTTGCGACGACGGCGCCAGCGCGGAGTGAGGCAGGGAAAGGCCGAGCGCCTCGCCGATCACCTGGGAGGTCGCGGCCGTGCCGAGGAACTGGCAGCCGCCGCCCGGCGAGCCGCAGGCACGGCAGCCGAGGTCCTGCGCCTGCTCGAGCGTCAGCTCACCGTGGGCGAAGCGCGCGCCGATCGACTGCACCTTGCCCGCGTCCTCGCCGTCCCTCGGCGGCAGCGTCACGCCCCCGGGCACCCGCACGACGGGCAGCGCGCGCATCGCGGCCAGCGTCATCATCATCGCGGGCAGGCCCTTGTCGCAGGTGGCGACGCCGAGGACGCCCTTGCGCGTCGGCAGCGAGCGCACGAGGCGTCGCAGGACCATCGCGGCGTCGTTGCGATAGGCGAGGCTGTCCATCATGCCGACCGTGCCCTGCGTGCGGCCGTCGCACGGGTCCGAGCAGAACGCGGCGAACGGCAGGCACTCCTGCGCCCGGAATTCCTCGGCCGCCGCCTGCATCAGGAGCCCGATCTCCCAGTGACCCGTGTGGTAGCCGAGCGCGATCGGCCGACCGTCGGGGCCGCGGATACCGCCGTTGGTGCCGAGCATGAGGAACTGCGGGCGGCCCAGCTCGCGGGGGTCCCAGCCCATGCCGGCGTTCTGCGTGAGGCCGAAGACGTCGCCGCTCGGGCGCTCGAGCAGCATCTCGGCGGTCAGCGGAAGTCGGCCCGAGGGGCCGGCGCCAACCGTTTGCACATCGAGCATGGCTCGGTCGGACTCGACGAGCGTCTCGAACCGTGTCGCTTTCATGCCCGGGAGAGTATCACCGGGCATCGCTCGCTGGCGTGGCCGTTGCAATGTATAGTTTGCCGCCGTGGGCGACGGGACCCGCTTGCTCGAACGCTATATGGAGGTGCGGCGGGCCACCGAGCGTCTCTGCGAGCCCTTGGCCGTCGAGGACTTCGTGGTCCAGGCGATGCCGGACGCCAGCCCCGCCCGGTGGCACCTCGCACACGTGTCCTGGTTCTTCGAGACGTTCGTGCTGCGGCCGCGAGCCGCGGACTACCGGGCTCTGGACGAGCGTTACGGCGACCTCTTCAACTCCTACTACAACGGCGTGGGGCCCCAGCTCGCGCGCGCCGAGCGCGGGACGCTGTCACGGCCGACGGTCAGCGAGGTCTTCGCCTACCGCGCGCACGTCGACAAGGCCATGGCCGCGCT
Source organism: Candidatus Rokuibacteriota bacterium (assembly GCA_003220335.1). Taxonomy (GTDB): domain Bacteria; phylum Methylomirabilota; class Methylomirabilia; order Rokubacteriales; family CSP1-6; genus AR12. The sequence goes on along the minus strand of QHSB01000142.1, from coordinate 55 downwards.
GCTCGACGACGACCGACGCCTCGGCGACATCGCGGCGGTGATCGAGCTGGGACTT
>QHSB01000141.1 GCA_003220335.1 Candidatus Rokuibacteriota bacterium | reverse complement strand
CGAGCATGAGCTGACGCCGGGCGGCGCGGGCGATGGCGAGGTGCCCGCGGTGGATGGGATCGAACGTGCCGCCGAACAGGGCGACGTTCATGACCCCGCCCGGATGGCGGCGAGCACGTTGCGAAGCGCGTAGAGCAGCGGCATCTGGGGATCGTCGACCGTCACCGTGACCGATCGGCCGTTGACATCGAGGGCAATCGCGGTGGCCATGCTCAGAGCGGGAGCTGGTCCGCCGGCGGATAGCCGTGCTGCTGGCGGCCCACTGCCCCGTCGTACCGCTTGGTCGACTTGAACAGCTCGAGATGCCCGTCCGCGGCGTAGGGAGCGCAGCGGCTGCGCAGCGCCTGCATCGCCTCCGGCGTCATCGGAGTGAAGCCGCGCGCGATCGCGAGGTTCTGGCGGAGGACGTCCACGGAGTCGATGCCACTGATGGTGGTGGCCACCGGTAGGCTCATCGCGTAGCGCAGCGCCTCCTCCGCGTTGACGACGCCATGCAGGATCGGCTGGCCGTCGCCGCCGAGGCTCTTCATTCCGAGGGCGGCGATGCCACGCCGCTCGAGCTCGGGCAACACCTGCTGCTCGAAGCTGCGATAGGTGCCGTCGAAACAGTTGAGCGGCATCTGCACGGTGTCGAACGGAAAGCCGTGCGCCAGCATCTTGAGGTGGATCGCCGGATGCTTGTGGCCGGTGAATCCGACGAATCGCACCTTGCCGTCCTTCTTCGCCTGCGCCAGGGCCTCGACGACACCGCCGCGGGCGAAGTGCAGCTCCGGGTCGTTCTCGTAGACGACCTCGTGGATCTGCCAGAGGTCGAGATGATCCGTTCGCAGCCGCGCCAGCGAGTCGTCGAGCTGACGCATCGCGACCTTCCCGTCGCGGCCGTGCGTACACACCTTGGTCATCAGGAAGACCTTGTCGCGCCGGCCCTGCAGCGCGTGCCCCAGCCACTCCTCGCTCCGGCCGTCGTGGTACTCCCAGGCGTTGTCGAAGAAGGTCAGGCCCGCGTCGATCGCCTCGTGGACGAGGGCGATCGCCTCCTGCAGCGAGGGCATGGTGCCGAGGTGATAGCCGCCGAGCCCGAGGATCGAGACGCGCTCGCCCGTGCGCCCGAGCGGCCGGCGCGGAATCGGCGACGGGGCACCGGCAAGGCCTTGCAGGAAGCTCCGGCGATCTACTTCGTTTCCCACGTGCCGTTGCCGTCCTTCAGCATGTCCGTGACCTCGCGCTGCGTGGGATCGATCGGGAAGCCGTGCGGGAGGCGCGTCATGGGGTTGTCGTACCGCAGCGAGACCTTGTATGGTTCGTAGCGGCCGTCGGCCGCCGTCGGCGCGCAGCGGGCGCGCAGATCGTCCATCGCCGTCGCCGTCATCGGCGTGAAGCCGCGCGCGATGCGGAGGTTCTGGTGAAGCACCGCCAGCGAGTCCATGCCGCTGATGGTGGTGGCGACCGGCAAGCTCATCGCGTAGCGCAGCAGCTCCTCGGCACTGACGACGCCATTCTTCACCGCCCAGGCGGTGCCGCCCATGCTCTTCATGCCGAGCGGCGCCATGCCCCGCCGGTTGACCTCGGGCAGGACGTGTCGCTCGAAGCTGTGGAAGCCCGCGTCGAACGGATTGAGCGGCATCTGCACCGTGTCGAAGGGATACCCCAGCTCGAGCATCCTCAGATGGAAGGCGGGATCCTTGTGGCCGCTGAAGCCGACGAAGCGGACCTTCCCCTGCTGCTTCGCCTGATCGAAGGCCTCGAGCACGCCGCCCTTGGCGTATGCCAGCTCGGGATCGTTGTCGTAGACGATGCCGTGGATCTGCCACACGTCCAGGTGATCGGTCTGCAGCCGCCGCAGCGACTCCTCGAGCATCTCGAGCGCGAGCCGCCCACTCCGGCCGTGTGTGCAGACCTTGGTCATCAGGATGACCTTGTCCCGCCGGCCCCGGAGCGCCCGGCCCAGCAGGTTCTCGGTCTTGCCGTTGTAATACTCCCAGGCGTTGTCGAAGAAGGTGACGCCCGCATCCACCGCCTCGTGGACGAGGCGGATCGCCTCGTCCGCGGTAGGGAAATCGCCGAGGTGGTGACCGCCCACACCCAGCGCCGACACGTGGACGCCGGTACGACCCAGCGGTCGCCGGGGGATATCGCCGACGCCGACGTCGTTGCCGCCGGCGTCGGCGATGGGGAGTCCCATCCCGGCACCGAGCATGCCGGCGGCGCTCATGAACTGTCGCCGAGTGCTGTACCACCGGCGGTCGGTCGCGGCGAGACCGTGCTCGAGCATCTCACCGTGACTCAGCGCCCTCGGATGACCGAGTTCAGCTCTCGGGTCTGGATCCCGCCGCTCACGTCGTCGCCGAGATCTGGCCGCAGCACCGCGGGGTCGATCGCGTCGCCGCCACTCTTCAGCGGCATATCGCTCGTGTGAGTCGTCGACGCGCAGCCCGCCAGACCGAGCACCGTCAGCGCAACGAGCACATGGCGTCTCATCGTCATCTCTGCCTCCAGAACGAGTCCTTCTCTCGTTTGGAGGGTCGTTGGAGCCCCGGCGTCACACGAGCGCTCGGCGCAGCTCATCGCCTAGGAGTTCCGTGTGAGTGAGGCATCATGTTCGAACCGTCCCGAGGGCTTCGGACCCCGTCCGGGACGTACTGGTTTGCCGGCTGGCGAGCGGGGAGGCGAGCGAACGGAACCGAGTTCTCTGGATCGGCGAACTCATCGGGCACGCGGCTGAGAGCCTTGTCGTTCCGAGGATCCTCGGCGGGCGACGAGCTGCCCGCGCCGCCTTTGAGGCGTCTGGCCATTTCGTCGAGAGCGTCGGTCGCGGTCACCGACATCCAGACGGTCCCCGCCACCCCGTTGATGTAGATCGAGATCGAATCGGGCAAATCGACGATCGCAAACGCTTCGTCGCGCGCCGTCGTCGTCCCATCACCTGAGGTCGTCTCGTAGTCTGGCTCTATGTGGTAGCAGTGACCGATTGCGCTCGCCAGCTGCCTGACCTGGCTCGCCGTTTGAGAGGACGGAACGTTCCACGAGCACCAGTAGGATCTCGATCCATCCTGGTACCAGCACATGGAAGCCCCGGGCAGCCTCTGAGTGACTCGTCGCTGGATGGGGTCTTCGTCGGCGTCATCGAGGATGGCCTGGAACCCTGACGGAGCAAGCTTGACCACACGGTCGACATCCGAGCAGAACGACTGCGCAAGCATTACCGCGTACGTGGCGATTCGCATCATCCTGATGAACCTCTCTTGACAGCTAGCCCAGCCACTCGCGAGCCGTCTGCAGCAGGAGCCAGGCGTTGAGGCCGGCGATGAGGAAGGCAACCGCCCACGCCAGCGCCTTGATCCACGCCGAGTTCGTGAACTCACCCATCTTGCGTCGGTCACCCGTGAACATCACCAGCGGGAACACGGCGAAGCTGAGCTGCATGCTCAGCATCACCTGGCTCAGGACGAGCAGACGAGCGCTCCCGCTCTCCCCCCATGCGGCGGTCACGATGATCGCAGGCACGATCGCGATCAGGCGCGTGATCAGCCGGCGCAGCCATGGCGGCAGGCGGATGTCGAGAAAGCCCTCCATCACGATCTGTCCCGCCAGGGTGCCGGTGAGGGTGGCATTCTGACCGGAGGCGAGGAGCGCGAGAGCGAAGAGCATGCTCGCCCCGGTGACGCCGAGGAGCGGTGTGAGCGACAGGTAGGCCTCACCGATCTCGGCGACCGTCGTGTGCCCGGCGCGGTGAAACGTGGCCGCCGAGACGACGAGGATCGCCGCGTTCACGCACAGCGCGATCGTCAGCGCGACCGTCGAGTCGAGCTGGGAGTAGCGGATGGCCTCCCGTTTCCCTGCCGGCGTGCGGACATAGGCACGCGTCTGGACGATGGACGAGTGGAGATACAGATTGTGCGGCATCACCGTCGCTCCGAGGATGCCGATGGCGATGTAGAGCGCCTGCGGGTCCGTCACGATGGTCGCGGATCGGAGCAGGAAGCCCCGCGCGATGCCGGCCAGCTCCGGCCGGCACAAGAGGATCTCGAGGCCGAAGCAGACCCCGATCACGGCGATCAGGGCGATGACGAGCGCCTCGATGTAGCGGAAGCCGCGGTTCTGCAGATAGAGCACGAGAAGAACGTCAAGCGCGGTCAGGCACACACCCCAGATCAGGGGGATCCCGAACAGCAGCTGCAACGCCAGCGCGGAGCCGATGACCTCGGCCAGGTCACACGCGGCGATGGCCACCTCGCACAGCACCCAGAGCCCGAACGAGACGGGACGGCTGAAGTGGTCGCGGCACGCCTGCGCCAGGTCGCGGCCGGTGGCCACACCCAGCTTGATGGAGAGGCTCTGGAGCAGCACGGCCATCAGGTTCGACAACAGGATGACGGACAGCAGGTTGTACCCGTACGCCGAGCCCGCGGCGAGGTCCGTGGCCCAGTTGCCGGGGTCCATGTAGCCAACGGCCACCAGGAAGCCGGGACCGGCAAAAGCCAGCGCCTTCCGAAAGAACCCGGCCTCGGGCACGCGAAGTGTCCGGTACACCTCCGGGAGGGTCGAAACGCCGGCCTCGTAGCGCCAGGCCGCGAGTTGCCTGCTCATCGAAGGCGCAGAGCTCCCATACGCTACCGACGGGCTCTTCGCGGTTCTCGGAACATCGTGATCGGATTTCGGCAAGAACCCGATACACCGACGTTCCCGGCTCCTTCGTCGCGCCCTCGAAAGATCGACGCAAGAGACGGTTGAGGTGGATCGAAGCATTCACCCGGAGGGAAACGTGAAGGACAAGGACACTGGAATCAGCATGACGCGTCGGACCCTGCTGGGGGCGGCGCCCTTTTTTGTGGCGGCGGCCGGGCTGGGAGCCGAACGCGCTGGAGCGGCCGAGATGCCGCTGAAAGCGGCGAACGCCGACAAGTTCCCGCCGCTGTCGCCATTCAAGTTCAGCCTGGAGACCAGCAACTCTCGCTGGGACGGTCCAGGCGGGACCGCCCGGGAGGTCAACACCAGCAACTTCCCGATCTCGAAGAGTATCGCCGGGGTCTCGATGCGCCTGCAGCCCGGCGGCCTGCGCGAGCTGCACTGGCACGGGATCGCGGCGGAGTGGGCGTACATCATCGACGGGCACGTCATGACCACGGTCGTTTCGCCCGATGGAACGGTCGAGAAGAACGAATTCGGCCCGGGCGACACATGGTTTTTCCCGAGAGGCTATGGCCACGCGCTACAAGGGCTTGGTCCGGGCGAGTGCCACTTTCTCTTGGGCTTCGACAACGGCGACTTCTCGGAATTCGGCACGTTCAGCATCACCGACTGGATCTCAAAAACACCACGACGCATCGTCGAGCGAAACATGCAACTGCCCGAGAGCGTGGTCGCCGGGCTGCCGAAGGGCGAAGCGTACATCGTCCAGGGCAAGGTGCCGAACTTCGGCGAGCCGTTCCGCAGCCCGAATCTGGAGCCGAGCCAGTTGACCCACAAGTATCGTCTGGGGGCGGTCGCGCCGCGGCGGTTCTCGGGTGGGGAAGAGCGCATCGTCTCGTCGAAGGAGTTCCCGATTCAGAGCACGCTCAGCAGCGCGCGGATGGACCTCGAGCCCGGCTCGCTGCGCGAGATGCACTGGCATCCCAACTCGGACGAGTGGCAGTACTACACGAAGGGCCGATCCCGCGTCGGCATCTTCGGCGCCCATGGCCGTGTGGAAACGGCGGAGTTCGGCCCCGGGGACGTGTGCTTCATTCCGCAGGGCTTCGGTCACTGGATCGAGCAGCTCGGGAGCGCTGCCACTCAGCTCGTCATCCTGTTCAATAACCCGCACTACGAGGAGATCTCGCTCTCGCAGTGGCTCGCCTCCAACCCCGCGGCGCTGCTCGCTCAGAATTTCGGTGTGACCGAGGAAGTGATCGACAAGCTGCCCAAGGCCGCCCTCGGCATCGCCAAGTAGCGATCACGGGCAAAGGAGCACGCTATGCTAGGACCACAGGATCTCTTCAAAACGGGCGGAGCGTGAAGACGATCGCTCTGCTGTTCGCGTCCAATGTGTTCATGACCGCGGCGTGGTACGGGCATCTGCGCTTCAAGGAAGCGCCGCTGTGGAAGGCGATACTGGTCTCGTGGGCGATCGCCTTTTTCGAGTACTGCCTGCAGGTCCCCGCCAACCGCCTGGGCTACGGTCGCTACACCGCGGCCCAGCTGAAGGTGGCGCAGGAAGTCATCACGCTCCTCGTCTTCGCCGGCTTCGCCTCGCTCTGGCTGGGCGAGCGGCTGCGCTGGAACGAAGCGGCGGCCTTCGTGCTCGTGCTCGCAGCCGTTGTCGTCGTCAGCCTGCCCTGATGCGCTCGTCCGCGGCCAGGGCCGCGGGATCGCACGGTGACCAGCAAGGGAACGCCTCAGGGCGTGAGCACCCGTTGGTGCGCCGCCTTGCTCATGGCCTCACCCAGTCCCGCCGAGGACGAGACGCCGTCCGACTTCTCGGTGTGCGTTACCGCCATCCAGAACAGGCCACCGGCGAGCACGATGACGATCGCCTCCCCGACCCACGGCCGAATCCTCGACCTCCAGATCATGCCCTCACCTCCTCGTCCGCCTCTCTCGCGCATTGAGACGGCGGCGCGAGGTGCGCGGATACTCGAGGACCGGCCCGGTCACTTCCGGAGACCTTACGAGTTCTTGCGGAAACTATCGGTCTGCGTAGCCCGCATCCCTCGATCAGCATCACAACCGCAGATTCGAGTGCACTTCATCCCACATCTCACCAGCTGGAGGAGCGAATGGATCAGCGATCGAAGTTCCTGGGGATCTCGCTCGTGGTGCTGCTGGGCCTGGTTCCGGCCGCCTGTTCGAGTACCGGCACGAGCCGAGTCAGCATGAGCTCGATATGTAAGGCGACCGGGGGAACGTATGCGAACGGCACGTGTCAGCCGGCCCCCAACCCCCAGACCGCCGCCCAGCTGTGCGCGGCGCATGGTGGCGTGTACATGGAGGGTGGGGATTACTGCGAAGTCGCCAACAATATGTTCTGGAAGCCGTAACCTGAGAGAGGACCGGACGGCGTCACCGCGCTGGACGCCCAGCGCGGTGGCCGCCCGTTCCTCGGCCTCGCCGCCGGTGTCTCACCACCAGACACACCGCCAGACACACCGCCAGGATCGCCCCCGCCAGGAGTCCGAGCGTCGTCAGGAAGCCGAACGCCGTCGGCATCCGGCCCGTGACGTGGCCGAGCGCGTACCCTGCGCTCATCCACGCCAGGGCCCAGGCGACCGCGCTCGTGGTCGCAATGAGCATGTAGCGCCCGGGCCCGATGCGCGTCGCCCCTGCCATGCCGGCCGCGATGGGAGCGTTCCTCGGCGTTTTCGACGCACGCGGCCGAGCGTCGTGAAAGCCGCCCCAACAGCGCGAGCGCCTGCGGCCCGCGCCATCGGCCGAGGCCGCCTGGTTCAGCAACACCCAGACGAACAGCAACGACGCCAGCTCCGAAGTCATGATGGAGCGTCCTCTATGAGAGGACCGGCCCGAGGAGGCCGCGCAGCTGTTCGGCGTTGACCACTTCCTTGTCGATGAGCAGCTTGGCGAGCGCCTCCACCGTGCTGCGATGGGCGGTCAGTGTCTCCCGCACGCGGACGTGGGCCGCGCTCAGGATCCCGGCGATCTCGACGTCGATCGCCTGGGCCGTCGCCTCGCTGTACTCCCGCGCGGCCGAGCCCCCCACTTCGAGGAACGTCTGGCGCGGCTCCTCGAAGGTCGCCAGGCCGAGCTTCTCGCTCATGCTGTACTGCGCCACCATGTGACGGGCCATGTCCGTGGCGCGGCGCAGGTCGTCGGCCGCGCCCGTCGAGACATCGCCGAAGATGATCTCCTCGGCGACCCGGCCGCCGAGCAGAACGTCGACGCGATCGAGCAGGTCCGCGCGCGTCATCAGGTAGCGATCCTCGGTCGGCTCCTGCTCCGTGTAGCCGAGGGCGGCGATGCCACGCGGGATGATCGAGATCTTGTGCACGCGATCGGCGCGCGGCCGCAGCTCCGCAACGATGGCGTGGCCCGCCTCGTGGTGGGCCACGATTTCCTTCTCGCGAGGACCGATCAGCCGGGACCGGCGCTCGAGCCCGCCCACCACGCGGTCGATCGCCTCGTCGAAGTCGGCCATCTCGACGGCGTTCTTGTTGGCCCGGGCGGCGCCGAGGGCGGCCTCGTTGACGAGGTTGGCAAGGTCGGCGCCCACGAACCCCGGCGTGCGCGCCGCAATGGCTGTCAGATCGACGCCCGGCGCCAGCGTGACCCCGCGCGTGTGAACTCGCAGGATCATCTCCCGGCCCTTCAGATCGGGCCGATCCACGACCACCTTGCGGTCGAAGCGGCCCGGCCGGAGCAACGCGGGATCGAGGATCTCCGGCCGATTGGTGGCGGCCATGATGATGACGCCCTTGCTCGAGTCGAAGCCGTCGAGCTCGGCCAGGAGCTGATTGAGGGTCTGCTCGCGCTCGTCGTGCCCGCCGAAGCCGGGCGCGATCCCACGCGCCTTGCCGAGCGCGTCCAGCTCGTCGATGAACACGATGCTGGGCGCTTTGGCCTGCGCCTGCTCGAAGAGATCGCGCACGCGGGCAGCGCCGACGCCCACGAACATCTCGATGAAATCGGATCCGCTCAGGCTGAAGAACGGCACCTTGGCCTCGCCGGCCACCGCCTTGGCCAGGAGCGTCTTGCCCGTGCCGGGAGCGCCGACGAGCAGGACACCTTTCGGGATCTTTCCTCCGAGGCGCCGATACCGCTCGGGCCGCTTGAGAAAGTCCACGATCTCCATCAGCTCGCCACGCGCTTCGTCGATACCCGCCACGTCGTCGAAGGAGACGCCGGTGCTGGTCTCGACATAGACCTTGGCCCGGCTCTTCCCGATGGCGAGAAGGCCGCCCTGCGCGTTGCCCATGCGCCGCATCAGGAACGCCCACAGTCCGACGAACACCAGCGCGGGCACGACCCACCCGAGCAGGGCGGTGAGCCAGGTGTTCTCCACGGTGCCGGTGAACCTCACGCGCGCCGCTTCGAGGTCGGCGACGAGAGCCGGATCGTCGACGCGCGCGGTGACGAACTGATGAACGCCGTTCCCATAGCGCTTCAGCTCGTCGAGCTTCTCTTTCGGAAGCAGTCCTTCCAGCCCGTCGGCGGCGAGCGTTCCGCTGATGACCTGCTTGGCGATCACGAGATTGGTGACCTTGCCCTTCGCCACCAGCGACTTGAACTCGCTATACGACAGGTTCTCCACGTGCGGCGCGAGCACGAGCGCCTGCACCAGCATGAGCGCAACGGCCGCCGCGACGAAATACCAGACGGTGAAGTTCTTTTGCTTGGGTTCCATCAGCCGCGCGACTTGACGACGATGTGCGCGCGGCGGTTGAGGGCCCAGCAGGACTCGTCGTGCGCGTCACAGACGGGGCGCTCCTTGCCGTAGCTCACGGTGGTGATGCGATCGGCCGCGATGCCGAGCGCCACGAGGTGGTTCATGGCCGCCCGGGCACGCCGATCCCCGAGCGCGAGGTTGTATTCGACGGTGCCGCGCTCGTCGCACTGTCCCTCGATGAGGATCAGCACGTCGTGCGTCTTGAGCCAGGCCGCGTCGGCCTCCAGGGTCTTCGCGTCACCGGGCCGGATGTCGTACCGGTCGAAGTCGAAGTAGATCGTCTTCACGTTGTCGTTCTCCGCGAACGTCGCCGGTTCCGGCCGCTGCGCGACGACGGTCTCCTCCTGACGTGCCACGCTGCGTTCCTCGGTGGCCGGTGCCGGCGCGGCGGCAGGCTCGGCGGTCGGCGCGGGCGCGGTCATCGCCGTCAGGGCCGGGCGGCGCGCACATCCGACAAGAATGCTCGTGATGATGAGGGCGTAGATGGTCGTCGCTCGAAGAGAAGCGGTCATGCGTGTCGTCCCCTTTCAGACATGGTGGTCGCGAGCCTCGCTACCGGTTGTGACTGTCGGGTGACCGGATGCGGCCCGTGCCCGTTGTACTTTCGGCAAGAACCTGAAAGAAGCTGATCCTGGCTCACCCCCCATCGTGGGCGGCAGACCCGACCAAAGTACGGTAGACTCGCGCCCCTCGGCCAACGAACATGAGACA
>QHSB01000620.1 GCA_003220335.1 Candidatus Rokuibacteriota bacterium | reverse complement strand
CGTACTTCACGAGCATCGTCAGGGTGGACTCGACCAGCGCCGGATCGAGCGCCTGCGCGTTGAGGATGACGAGCGAGCGCGCCCAGTCGAGCGACTCCGAGACCGACGGCGGCTTGCGCAGCTCGAGCGCCCGGATCTTCTGCACGGCGGCCACCACCGCCGCCGCCAGCTTCGCCGGGATCTCCGGGACCTTGAGCCGGATGATCTCCAGCTCCTCGGCCGGCGCCGGGAAATCGATGAAGAGGTGCAGGCACCGCCGCTTGAGCCCGTCCGACAGCTCGCGCGCGTTGTTCGAGGTGAGCACGACCAGCGGGATGTGCTTGGCCTTGACGGTGCCGAGCTCCGGCACCGAGACCTGGAAGTCCGACAGCACCTCGAGCAGGAACGCCTCGAACTCCGGCTCCGCCTTGTCGATCTCGTCGATGAGCAGCACGACCGGCGCGTCGGACTGGATCGCCTGCAGCAGCGGCCGCTGCGACAGGAAGCGGTACGAGAAGAAGGCGTCGTCCTGGCCCGCGATGCGCGCGACCGCGTCGGGCAGCGAGGGCGCGTCCGCGATCAGCTCGCCGATGCGATCCTTCAGCAGCTGCGTGTAGAGGAGCTGCTTGGCGTACTTCCACTCGTAGAGCGCCTTGCCCTCGTCCAGCCCCTCGTAGCACTGCAGCCGGATGAGCGGCCGGCTCGTGATCTCGGCGAGCGTCTTGGCCAGCTCCGTCTTGCCCACGCCGGCAGGCCCCTCGATGAGGACGGGGCGTCCCATGCGCTCCGACAGGTAGACGACGGTGGAGATCCGTCGGCTCGCGATGTACCGCGCGTTCTTGAAGCGCTGCTGGACGTCCTCGACCGAGTCGAACATGGGGCTCCTCTTACGCGAAGAATGAGTGGTGAATGCCGGTTCATTGTAGCAGCGGTGCGGCGCCGAGTATGCCGCGCCCGACGGCTGTGTACAATCGCGGCATGGCCGCTCCCGAGTCCCGCCGCTATCACCGCCTGCAGCTGCTGCTCGGGCTGACGAGGCTCGCGCTGGGCACCGCCTACCTCGCGGCCGTGCTGCTCGCCGGCGGCGGTCAGGCCCTCGCCGCGCTCGCCGCCGGGGTCACCGCGAGCGCCGCGGGTCAGGTGGCGCTCGTGGCGGCCGCCCTCGGCGCCGGCCACGCGCTGCTGGGCCTGCCGACGGCGTGGCTCTCGTCGTGGGTGCTGCCGCGACGCTACGGCCTCCTGCACCAGCCGCTCCGCGCGTGGCTCGCCGACCGCGCGAAGGCCGCCGCGCTGGGCGCGGCGATTGGTCTGGCGGGCGTCGAGGTCGTCTACGCGTTGCTGCGCGTGACGCCGCTCTGGTGGCTGGCGGCGGCGGCGCTCGCGTTCGCCTTCGCGATCGCGCTGACGGCCGTGCTGCCGGTCTGGGTCCTGCCGCTCTTCTATCGCCTGACGCCGCTGGCCGACGCGACGTTGAGCGCGCGGCTGCTGGCGCTGGCCGACCGCGCCGGCGTGAGCGCCGTCGGCGTCTGGATCGCCGATCAGTCACGCAAGAGCCGGACGGCCAACGCCGCCGTGATCGGGCTCGGCCGCACGCGGCGCATCCTGCTGTACGACACGCTCACGGCCGGCTTCCGGCCCGAGGAGATCGAGGCGGTGCTCGCGCACGAGCTGGGTCACCACCACTGGTGCTGGCCGCGCTCGGGCTCGTGCTGACGCCGCTCGTCAACGCGTTCTCACGCTACATCGAGCGGCAGGCCGACGACTTCGCGCTGGCGCTCACGCGGGATCCGGCCGGCTTCATCGGCGCCATGGAGCGCCTGGCCGCGCTGAACCTCGCCGAGCGCCGGCCGCACCCGCTGAAGGAAGCGCTGCTGTTCTCGCATCCCGCGCTCGACCGTCGCATCGCCCGCGCCCGCGCCGTCGCGTGAGCGCCACCATCGAGGAGCCATCATGAGCCGCCGCACCGATCTCCGCCGTCTCGTCGAAGCCAAGAACGGGCTCGTCGTTCCGGGCGCCTACGACGGCGTCTCCGCGCGCCTCGTCGAGCGCGCGGGCTTTCCCGCCGTCTACATGACGGGCTACGGCACCTCGGCCTCGCGGCTCGGCCTGCCGGATCTCGGCTACGCGGGCCTCGCCGAGATGGCCGACCACGCGCGTAATCTCGCGGCCGCCGTCGAGATCCCGCTCATCGCCGACGCCGACACCGGCTACGGCAACGCGCTCAGCGTCCGCCGCACGGTGCAGGCGTACGAGGCGGCGGGCGTGGCGGCGCTGCACATCGAGGACCAGGTGGCGCCCAAGCGCTGCGGACATCTCTCCGGCCACCAGGTGATCCCGCGCGGCGAGTTCGCCGGCAAGATCCGCGCGGCCGCCGACGCGCGCACCGATCGCGATCTGCTGATCATCGCGCGCACCGACGCGATCTCCGCGATGGACTTCGACGAGGCGCTGCGGCGCGGCGAGGCCGCGGTCAAGGCCGGCGCCGACGTGCTCTTCGTCGAGGCGCCTCGCGACGAGAAGCAGGTGGAGCGCGTGGCCCGCGCGTTCGACACGCCCCTGCTCTACAACTATGCGCCGGGCGGCCGCTCGCCGCTGCTGCCCTTCGCGCGGCTGCGCGAGCTGGGCTTCGCGATCATCCTGCTGCCCGTGGACACGCTGCTCGTGGGCGTACGGGCCATCGCCGAGTTCCTGGCCGAGGTGCGCAAGCGCGACGACGTGCTGTCGCTGACCGACCGCTACATGCACTTCTCGGATTTCAACCGGCTCATCGGCGTGATGGACCAGATGGCGATGGCCGACCGCTACAAGGGGGACGGCTAAGCGTCAGCGGACCGGCGTCGGACTGCCGGGTGCTGGGCCCGGTGATCCGGCACTCGACTGCGAGGTGTAGCCCGGCCGTCCGCCCGGGACGGGGATCTGGTGCCCCTGGGCGTACATGCACTGCATGTAGGCCATATCGTAACGGCGCTGGGCTGGTAGCTCGCTGCGCTTCGCGCTCTCGATTTCCTGGGCGGCCGACTGTCGGCAAGCCCGGTCATCCGTCTGGAACTGCTCCAGCGGTTTCCCACTCCCGGCGAGCACCATGACGCTCGGTCCCGTCGGCACCCGCGCGCAGGCGGCGATCGCCACGCCGGCAGCGACGACGAGCGTGGCGCGACGCACCGCGACGATCATGAGGCCGCTCGCGTGCTCATGGAGCCCAGGGGGAGCAACGACGGTGCCAGCGGGGCCGACGATGCTGCCGGTGGTGATGATCACCGCGCTCGACCCCGGACAGGAGCGCGTGAAGGGCATCGAAGCCGGCGCCGACGACTTCCTCACCAAGCCGATCCACCAGCCGGAGATCCTGGCGCGCGTGCGCTCCCTGTTGAGGATCAAGAGCCTCTACGACGAGCTGACGGAGCTGAACCGCACGCTCGAGCAGCGGGTGAGCGAGCAGGTGACCCAGCTCGAGCGGCTCTCGCGGCTCAAGCGCTTCTTCTCGCCCGCCCTCGCCGAGGCGATCGTCCACGGGGGCGCCGACGATCCGCTCAAGAGCCACCGGCGCGAGATCGTCGTCGTGTTCCTCGACCTGCGCGGCTTCACCGGGCGAGATCGTCCTCGCGCACGAAGGCACCCTCGAGCGCTTCACCGGCGACGGCATGATGGTGTTCTTCAACGACCCGGTGCCCGTGCCCGATCCGCAGGCCCGCGCGCTGCGCATGGCGCTCGCGATGCGCGCCGGCGTCGAGGCGCTGACGGGTCGTTGGCGCAAGCTCGGCTTCGACCTGCACCTGGGCATGGGCGTCGCGCAGGGCTACGCGACGCTGGGCGCCATCGGCTTCGAGGGCCGCTGGGACTATGGAGCCATCGGCACCGTGACCAACCTCGCGGCGCGGCTCTGCGGCGAGGCGCGCGGCGGCCAGATCCTCGTCTCGCACCGGCTCTATACGGCGGTGGAGGATCTGGTGGAGGCGGAGCCGCTCGGCGAGCTGACGCTGCGCGGCTTCGCACGGCCGGTCACTGCCTTCAACGTGCTTCGAGCGCGAGCGACCACGTAACGTCGGAGCGGCCACCCGGCGCCAGATCACACTCTATAGTCGGAGACACGTCTGGAAAACCTTGCCCCTTTCAGTCCCGACTTTGCCACCGCCGGTCCGACTTCGCCATCGACGCGAGCAGAGATCGAGCGCGAATTTGGCGGCGGCGATGCGCGCATGGCGGGCTGGTACAGAACTGGCATCACACACGGTGGTAGGCATGAAAGGTGGTCAGCATGAAACGCCGCCGTTTGCCGCTGATGCTCGGCTTCGTCGTGGGAGTGATGAGCGTTGTCTCCCTGCTTCCCGCGATAGCGTCCGCTCAAGTCGTCGAGCGATGGGTCGCGCGGTACAGCGGCCCAACTGGCGTCTTTCCAGGCCCAGCCGACGACAAAGCCTGCTGCATCGCGCGAGACCCCACCTCCGGCCACGTATACGTGACGGGCCACAGCTATGGCGGAATCGGCTATGGCGGACCCGCGACGGGCGATGACTACGCCACCGTGGCGTACGACGCCAATGGCATTCAGTTGTGGGTGGCCCGGTACGACCGGACCACCAGAGTATGTCCGCCGCCGCACTGGTGCGGGGGCAACGAGCGGCCCACCGCGATCGCAGTGGATCCGCACTCCGGCACCGTGTACGTGACCGGCTACAGCTCGTCTGGTGGACCGTTGGCAAACCCCGAGTATGCGACCGTGGCCTACGATGCCCTGGGCAACCAGCTCTGGGTGGCGCGGTACGACGGGCGGCACGACGGCTCCGCCCATGCGGCTACCGCGTCCGCGATCGCCGTCGACCCCAATTCCGGCACCGTGTACGTGACCGGCTCCAGCTACGGCGGAACGGCGACGAGTTATGACTACGCGACGGTGGCGTACGATGCGAGCGGCGATCAGTTGTGGGTGGCCCGGTACGATGGACCCGGCCATAGCGATGATCGCGCCTGGGCCATCGCCGTCGATCCCAATTCCGGGGCCGTGTACGTGACCGGCGAGAGCTACCCGGGGGGGTACGCGACGGTGGCCTACGATGCCGGCGGCAATCAGCTGTGGGTCGCCCGATACGAGGGGCCCGTCGGCATCGATTATGTCCACGGCATCGCGCTCGACCCCACGTCCGGCAACGTCTACGTGACCGGCCAAAGCTCCCGGGGAGCGGCAACGGGGGCCGACTACGCGACGGTGGCGTACGACGCCTGCGGCAACCAGTTGTGGGTCGCACGGTACGGCGACGGTAGCGCCCACGCCATCGCGCTCGATCCCGCGTCCGGCAACGTCTACGTGACGGGCAGCAGCTACGGGGGAGCGGCAACGCGGTCCGACTACGCGACGGTGGCCTACGACGCCTGTGGCAACCAGCGGTGGGTCGCCCGATACGACGGGGCCGGCGACAGCGATGGGGCCAACGCCATCGCGCTCGACCCCACGTCTGGCAACCTTTACGTGACCGGCATCAGCTATACACGAGCAACGGGGTACGACTACGCGACGGTGGCGTACGACGCGAGCGGTCGTCAGCTGTGGGTGGCGCGCCACCACGGCGGCCCCACCGGTTATGAGACCAACGCCGTCGCGATCGCCGTCGGCTCCGGCGACGTCTACGTGACGGGGTACGATTACGGGCGAGAGGGGGGAGGGACGACGTCGTATGCGACGGTCGCCTACAGCACCAGCGAAATGGTGGATTCTCCCGAAGTCAGCCCCATGGGAGAACCGCAGGAGGTACGCCGGCCACGCTGCCACGCCTGCTGCAGCAACGGCTCCGGCAGCAGCGACGAGACTACGTCAGAAACCGCGCGAGCAATTCGATGGTGTGGTCGGATGTACAAGCGTCTCCTCAAAATCGAGAGTCGGAAGGACGCGCAGCACCAAGTTGATCTCGACGAGGTCCTCACGGGCGAAGTCGAACAGCCCCAGCCGTGAGCCGACGCGCAAGTCTCGACGTTGCGCGGACGACATCCTGCCGCGCTGGTTCCAGACTGGTTCCCACACAGAGACGGAGGCCTCGTTTCTCGCGATCGCACATCGTGCGCTGTCGGGGCCGGAGGCGTAGCCGCCGGCATCCGTGGGCACGATGCGGCACAGCGACTCCGCGTCAACACAGTGGAAATTGGCGCGCCCGGAGGGAATCGAACCCCCGACCCTCAGCTTCGAAGGCTGATGCTCTATCCAACTGAGCTACGGGCGCGAGGTCCTACGATATCAGGAGATG
>QHSB01000619.1 GCA_003220335.1 Candidatus Rokuibacteriota bacterium | reverse complement strand
GCGCAACAGCTCGGACATCACCCAGTTGGAGACGAGCTTCGGCTGGGGAAACTCGCGCACCGCCGCCTCGTAATATTCGGCCAGGGCACGGCTCTGGGTCAGCAACGCCGCGTCATAGGCGGGCAGCCCGTAGGCGGCGACGAAGCGCTGACGGCGCGCGCGCGGCAGCTCGGGCAGCGCCCCACGGATCCCGTCGATCCACGTCGCGTCGAGCTTCAGCGGTACGAGGTCGGGCTCCGGGAAATACCGGTAGTCGTGCGCGTACTCCTTTCCCCGCATCGAGCGGGTGTCGCCGTGGTCCGCGTCCCAGAGCCGGGTCTCCTGGACGATCCGCTCGCCGCGGTCGAGCGCGTCTGCCTGGCGCCGCACCTCGTACTCGAGCGCGCGCTGAACGTTGCGGAACGAGTTCATGTTCTTGATCTCGACCTTGGTGCCGAGCGCGGCCGCGCCCGCGGGCTTCAGCGAGACGTTGGCGTCGCACCGCAGCGAGCCTTCTTCCATGTTGCCGTCGCACACGCCGAGATAGACGACCACCGCGCGGAAGGCGCGCAGGTAGGCGGCCGCCTCCTCCGGCGAGCGGATCTCCGGCTTGCTGACGGTCTCCATGAGCGGCACGCCCGCCCGGTTGAAATCCACGAGGCTCGCCTGCGCGGTCTCGAGCGTCCCCTCGTGCACGAGCTTGCCGACGTCCTCCTCGAGGTGCAGCCGCTGGATGCCGATGGTGCGCGACGTGCCGTCGGGCAGATCGACCTCGAGCCGGCCCTCGCCCGCCAGCGGCTCCTCGTACTGGGTGATCTGGAAATTCTTCGGCATGTCCGGGTAGTAGTAGTGCTTGCGCGCGAAGCGACACGCGAGGTTGACGCGGCAGTCGAACGCGAGCGCGGTGCGCACGCCGTATTCGATCGCGCGGCGGTTGATCACCGGCAGCGTGCCCGGCATGCCCTGGCACACGGGACACGTCTGCGTGTTCGGCGCCGCGCCGAACGTCGTAGGACAACCGCAGAACATCTTGGTGCGCGTGGTGAGCTGGGCGTGGACTTCGAGCCCGATGACGACGTCCCACTTCGACTTGCCTCGGACGCTCGTCGCCTGCGGATTCTTCACAGGCTCGCCTCGCCCCACGCAGCGTCGCCTCGCCTTCGGCTGCGGCTCCTGAAACGGGCTGCGGCTCGCACGACCATGGGCGTCCTGCGGCTCGCACCACCACTATTCATGACAATTCCGGGCGGCGCGTGTGCCAGTCGGTGGCGCGCTCGTAGGCGCGGGCGGCGCGCAGCACCGTCGCCTCGTCGAGGACCCGGCCGATGAGCTGCAGCCCGATCGGCAGGCCGGAGGCGGTGAAGCCGCACGGCACCGAGACGGCCGGCACGCCCGACATGTCGGCGGGGATCGTGAACACGTCGTTGAGGTACATCGCGATCGGATCGGCCTTCTCGCCCCGCCTGAACGGCACGTTGGGCGTGGTGGGCGCCACGATGAGGTCCACGCGGCCGAAGGCGGCGTCGAAGTCGCGGCGCACGAGCGTGCGCACCTTCTGCGCCTGGCCGTAGTACGCGTCGTAGTAGCCCGCGGAGAGCACGTAGGTGCCGAGCATGATCCGACGCTTCACCTCGGCGCCGAAGCCGGCCGCCCGCGTCTTGCTCTCCATGTCGATGAGGTCGTGGCCGGGCACGCGCAGGCCGTACTTGACCCCGTCGTAGCGCGCGAGGTTGGACGAGGCCTCGGCGGGCGCGATGACGTAGTAGGTCGCGAGCGCGTG
>QHSB01000140.1 GCA_003220335.1 Candidatus Rokuibacteriota bacterium | reverse complement strand
CGACCCGATCACGCGCCAGACCGCGCGCGCCACGTCGAGCGTGTAGGACGGCCCCAGCACCTGGTCGGCCACCACGCGGAGCGGCCGGCCCTCGCGGGCCAGCCAGAGCATCGTCTCCACGAAGTTCGTTCCGCCCTTCCCCGCGCTCTTGGCGATGCCGAAGAGGCCCGAGACGCGAATCACCAGCGCCCCCTCGCAGCGCTCCTGCGCGAGGCGCTCGCCCCCGAGCTTGGACACGCCGTAGGCACTGATCGGATTCGGCACGTCGGCCTCCGTGTAGGGGACGCCCTTCGCGCCGTCGAAGACGTAGTCGGTCGAGAACTGCACGAGCGCCGCGCCGAGCGCCTGGCAGGCATCGGCCAGCGTGCCCACCGCCTCGGCGTTCAGCGCGAATGCGCGGCGCGGCTCGTTCTCCGCCGCGTCCACGGCGTTCCACGCCGCGGTATTGATCACGTGCGTCGGCCGCAGCGCGCGCAGCCGCTCGCCCGTCCGCCGCGCGTCGAGGAGATCCAGCTCCGCCCGCCGCGGCGTGAGCAGCGTGCCGGGCAGATCGAATGTCCGCGCGAGGTCGAACCCAAGCTGGCCCGTCGCGCCGACCAGCACGTAGCGGGCATCGGGACGGCTCACGCTCCCAGTGTATGGTGTGTCCGGGCGCCCGTAGCTCAGTTGGATAGAGCATCGGACTTCTAATCCGAGGGTCGCAGGTTCGATTCCTGCCGGGCGCACCACAAAAAGACCTAGTTAGGGTAGGCGGCTGCGCACCGGCGCGGCGCAACCTCGCGATCCTGCGTGCGGCACGGGCCTCGCAATCACAGACGGCATGACGGCCCGGCTCGCGGTCGCGCTGCTGCCGCTCCTCCTCGTGGCGACGGTCGCGGCCGGGCCACGCCTGCTGCCGGCCCTCGTGGCGGCGCCCAACGCCGACGGGATGGCGGTCACGCTCTCGGCCGGCGGCGGGGTGACGGCCGACCATCCGTTCTTTCGCGGCTTCGGGGAGACCGGCCGGGCGTGCTCGACGTGCCACGCTCCGGCCGATGGCTGGTCGCTCGTTCCCGCCTCGGTGCAGCACCGGTTCGAGGCGACCGACGGCCTCGATCCGCTGTTCCGGCCGCACGACGCCGCCGTCTCGCCACGCGCCGATGTGACGACGCTGGAGGCGCGCCGCCGTGCGTACGCGCTGGTGCTGACGCGCGGGTTGATCCGGGTGGGGCTGGCCATCCCCGCGCGCGCCGAGTTCGAGCTGGCCGGGGTCGACGATCCGTACGAATTCGCGAGCGCGGCCGAGCTGTCGCTGTTCCGCCGCCCGTTGCCGGTGACCAATCTGAAGTTCCTCACCAGCGTGATGTGGGACGGCCGCGAGTCCGGCGCCGGCCGCACGATCGTGCGCGATCTGCTCGCGCAGGCCGCCGGCGCCGCGAACGCCCACGGGCAGGGCGCCGCGCTCGGCGACGAGCAGCGGCGCGCGATCATCGACTTCGAGCGCGTGCTGTTCACCGCGCAGTCGCACGACCGGCGGGTCGGGGCCCTCGACGCCGAGCGGGCGGCCGGGGGTCCGCGGGCGCTGGTCGACCAGCCGTTTCAGTTCGCGATCAACAGCCTCATGGACCAGACGGGCACGCCGCCTACGCGCCGCGTCTTCACCCTCTTCGACGCGTGGACGTCCTCTCCCGACGAGACGCGGCGGGCGGTTGCGAGCGGGCAGACGCTGTTCAACGAGCGCGCGTTCGGCGCGCGCCGTGTCACGTGCAGCGGCTGTCACAACGCGCCCAACGCCGGCAGCAACTCCACCGGCGCGTTCTTCGAGGGCGTCGCCGGCGAGGCGCAGCGCCCAGCCGCGCTTCCTCTATATACGCTGCGGTGCGTGAGGGGGTCCCTGGAAGGCCAGACGCTGCGGACGACCGATCCCGGCTGGGGTCTCGTGACCGGCCGCTGCGCCGATGTCGGCAAGTTCAAGGTCCCCACGCTCCGCGGGCTCGCGGGCCGCCCACCCTATTTCCACAACGGGTCCGCGGCGACCCTCGATGACGTCGTGGACTCGTACGACCGCCGCTTCGCGATCGGGCTCAGCCCGGCGGAGCGAGGCGACCTGGTGGCCTTCCTCCGCGCGCTCTAGTGAAATGAGGGGCCCCGAAATGGCCCCCCATACCCCCCCAACCTTCGGAGCGCCCCGGCACAGCTGGGGCGCTCCTCTAAACCCCTCGATACTCCGACAGGCTCCTCAGCAGCCGCCCAGATACGCCGCGCGCACGTGGTCGTCGGCGAGCAGATGGCGCGCGGCGCCCGAGAGCACGATGCGCCCGCTCTCCATCACGTAGCCGCGATCGGCCATGCGCAGCGCGAGCCGCGCGTTCTGCTCGACCATCAACACGGTGGTGCCGGTGCGCCGGATGTCGGCGATGATCGCGAAGGTGGTCTCCACGACGGTGGGCGCCAGGCCGAGCGACGGCTCGTCGAACAGGATCAGCCGCGGGCGCGCCATCAGTGCGCGGCCGATGGCCAGCATCTGCTGCTCGCCGCCCGAGAGCGTGCCGGCCGCCTGGCGGCGGCGCTCGGCGAGGATCGGGAAATGCGCGTACACGCGCGCCAGGTCGGCGGTGATCGCGGCGCCGTCGCGGCGCACGTAGGCGCCCATGGCGAGGTTCTCCTGCACGGTGAGATAGGGAAAGACACGGCGGCCCTCGGGGCAGTGCGCGATCCCCGCGCGGAGCACCTCGGACGGGTCGCGGCCCTGGATCTCGGCGCCGTCGAAGACGATGCGTCCGGCGCGCGGCCGCAGCAGCCCCGAGATCGTGCGCAGCGTGGACGACTTGCCGGCGCCGTTGGCGCCGAGCAGGCAGACGAGCTCGCCCTGCTGCACCTCGAGATCCAGGCCCCGCAGCGCCTCGATGGGACCGTAGCCCGCGCGCAGTCCCTCAAGCCGGAGCATCGGACGATCCCAGATAGGCGCGGATGACCTCGGGGTGCGCGCGCATCTCCGCCGGCGCGCCCTCTGCGATCACGCGGCCGTGGTTCAGGACGATCACGGTCTGGGAGATCCCCATCACCAGGCGCATGTCGTGCTCGACGACGAGTACCGTCACGTCGTCGCCGCGAATCTTGCGGATCAGCGCGACGAGGCGATCCTTCTCGGCGCCGGTCATGCCCGCCGCGGGCTCGTCCAGCAGCAGCAGCCGCGGGCGCGCCGCGAGCGCCACCGCCAGCTCGACCAGGCGCTGCTCGCCGTAGGGCAGCTCGCCGGCGCGCGCGTCGCGCCGATGGGCGAGGCCGACGAAGGTCAGCACCTCGTCGGCCGCCGCCGCCAGGCGCCGCTCTTCGGCGCTCACGCGCGGCGTCCGGCCGAGGATCGACCACACGCCCGCCGTGCCGCGCAGGTGCAGTCCCGTGCGCACGTTGTCGAAGACGCTCAGCGTCGGGAAGACGCTCGTGCGCTGGAAGGTGCGCACGACGCCGCGTCGCGCGATCTCACACGGGCGTCGTCCCGCGATCGGCTCGCCCTGCCAGGCGACGCGGCCGCGGGTGGGCCTCAAATAGCCGGTGATGGCGTTGAACGCCGTGGTCTTGCCGGCGCCGTTGGGGCCGATCAGGCTCGTGATCGTGCCGGGCTCGACGCTGAAGGACACGCCCGCCAGCGCGAGGACGCCGCCGAACTCCACCTGGAGATTCTCGACGACCAGCATTAACGGCGCCGCCACGCCGCGAGCGCCGGGACGAGGCCGCGTGGCAGGAAGAACACGAAGAGCACCAGCACCACGCCGTAGGCGAGCATCTGCCACTGCCAGGCGACGGCCTCGCGCAGCGCTTCCGGCAGCGCGGTGAAGAGCAGCGCGCCGACCACGGGGCCGGCCAGCGTGCCCTGGCCGCCGGCGATGACCATGATCACCATCGTCACCGTATAGGAGAAGAGGAAGACTTCCGGCGACACGAAGCGCGTGTAGTGCGCGTAGAGGCTGCCGGCCACGCCGGCCATCGCCGCGCTGATCACCGCGGCCAGCACGAGATAGCGCGTGCCGTCGATGCCCACCGACTCCGCCAGCGGCTCGTTGTCGCGCAGCGCCACCAGGGCGCGGCCGATGCGCGACGTCACGAGGCGGTGGCAGACGAGATACGTCAGCGCGGCGCCGGCGAGCACGAGGTACCAGTACGCGGTCTTCGTGCGCAGCGTCCACGGGCCGAGCGTCGGTGGCGGCACGCCGGGCAGCCCGAGCGGGCCGTTCGTGAGGTCCATCCAGTTGATGCTCACCAGCGAGATGACGCCCGCGAAGCTGATCGTCACCAGCACGAAGTAGGCGCCGCGCAGCTTGAGCGCGAGCCGCCCGATGGCCCAGCCCGCCAGCCCCGAGGCGAGCGCCGCGGCGGGCAGGGCCAGCCAGAACGACCACGAAAGGCGCAGCGCGAGCAGCGCGGACGTGTAGGCGCCGATGCCGAAGAACGCCGCGTGGCCGAGCGAGAGCTGACCCGTGTAGCCGAGCAGGAGATTGAGGCTGAGCGCCAGGATCGTGAAGATCCCGGCCATGATGAGCACGTGCAGGTGGTACGGGTTGGCGACCCAGAGCGGCGCCGATACCGCCGCCACGGCGCCCAGCGCCACGGCCGCGCGCGCGATCAACCGATGCGTTCGGCGCGCGCGAAGAGGCCGGCGGGCCGGAAGAGCAGGACCAGGATGATGGCCACGAAGCCGACCGCGTCGCGGTAGCCGGAGGAGACGTAGCCCGCGCCCAGCTCCTCGGCCACGCCGAGCAGCAGGCCGCCGAGCGTGGCGCCCGCGAGGTTGCCGAGCCCGCCCAGGATGACGACGGAGAAGGCCTTGAGCGACGCGAGGTCGCCCATCGACGGATACGCGAGAAAGACCGGCCCCAGCAGGGCGCCGGCCGCCGCCGCCAGTGCTGCGCCAAAGGCAAACGTCAGGGTGTGGATCCTTCCGATCGGCACGCCCATGAGGGCGGCGGTGTCGCGGTCCTGGAACGTCGCGCGCATCGCCGTCCCGAGGCGCGTCTTCTGGATGAGCAGCCAGGCGAGCCCGATCAGCGCCGCCGCCGTCAGCACGACGAAGAGCCGCAGCGGCGCGATGTTGAGCGGGCCCAGCGTCAGGGGGGCCGTCGGAAACGGATGCGGGATCGAGCGCGCCACGCCGCCCCACGCGAGCAGCTCGGCGTTCTGCATCGCGATCCAGACGCCGATCATCACCAGCATGATCGTGTCGATCGAGTGGCCGCGCAGCGGGCGCAGCAGCGTGCGCTCGCAGAGCGCGCCCAGCAGCGCGCCGGCGGCGATGGCCGCGAGCAGCGCCGCGAAGAAGGGCAGACCGGCGAGCGCGAGCGCCGCGAACGCCGCGTAGGCCCCGAGCGTGTAGAACTCGCCGTGCGCGAAGTTCACCACGCTCATGAGCCCGAAGATCAGGGTGAGGCCGATGCCGAGCAGCGCGTAGGTGCCGCCCAGCACCAGGCCGTTCACCAGGTGCTGCAGGAGCTGCTCCACGCCCGTCCGCGCTCGGCTACTTCTTCAGGAAGTCCGGCAGCGCGACCTTCCCGTCGCGCACCTGCACGATGAAGATCGACGGCTTGCTCTGGCCGCTCTCCTTGCCGGCGGGCCCGTCCTTCTCGAACTTGATCGGCCCGTTGACGCCGGTGATGGACACCTTCCAGAGCGCCTCCTGGATGGCCTTGGGCTCGTCCCGGCCGGCGAGCTTCACCGCCTCGACGATGGTCGCGATGCCATCGTGGCCGCGGAAGCCCTCGGTGAGGCCCTCGAACGGATTGCCACGCTTGGTCCACTCGTCCACGAATGCCTTCGCGAGCCTGCCGTCAGGCATCGCCTCGGGGAACCACGGCATGAAGAACACGATGTGATAGGAGCCCTCGGCCGCCGCGCCCGCCTGCTTGATGAGCTGCGTCGGCGACGACGAGCCGCCGGTGGTCACGATCTTGCGCGCGAGCCGCTGCTCCTGCCCCTGCTTGAGCACGAGCGTGATCTGCTCCACGGCCGTGGTGAGGAACAGCGTGTCGCCGCCCGTCTGCTTGATCTTCGTCAGCTGCGCGTTCATGTCGGTCGCCGACTGCTCCATGAACTCGGCGGCGCCGACCTGCACGCCCTTCCTCCGGAGCATGTCGCCGAAGGCCTGGATGGAGCCGCGACCCCAGTCCGTGTTCACGGCGAGAAAATCGACCTTCTTCACACCGAGCTTGTCGACGTACGGCTCGAGGCCCAGCGCTTCCATCTCGCTGGGTGGGCTGATGCGGAAGACCCACGGGTTACCGCGCTTGGTCACCGAGGCCGCGCTGGAGGTCTCGACCACCATCGGCACGCCGTACTCCTCGAGCTTCGGCATGGCCGCCAGCGTCATCGAGCTGCCCCACGCGCCCATGATGGCCGGCACCTTGTCGCGCACGATCAGCTTCTCGGCCGCGCTTGCCGCTTCCTTGGGATCGGACTTGTTGTCCTCGATCTGAAGCTCGATCTTGCGCCCGTTCACCCCGCCGCGCGCGTTGACCCAGTCGCGCGCGATCTCGGCGCCCATGCGCACGTAATTGCCGGACGCCGCCACCGGCCCCGACAGCGGCTCGATGACGCCGATCTTGATGGGGGCCGAGCTCTGGGCGCCGCCACCGGCGGGCAACAGGGCCAGCGCCACGAGGCCGACGAGGGCCGTCGAGACCAGACGCTTCAGCATCATCGAGACCTCCTCAGGATGATCTACGCAACTCGAAGGCAGCGGGTTTGCACGGCAGATCATACAGGAGGCACGGATGAAAGCGTATACGCCCCAGACGTTCGACCATCTGAAAGGCCTGGACGGAATCTCCGACGCCCAGCTCGCCGAGCACTTCAAGCTCTACGAGGGCTACGTCAAGCAGGTGAACAGCCTGAACGAGCAGCTCGACGAGATGGTGCGCAAGGGCAAGCCATCGGGCACCGACCCGCACTTCGCCGAGCTCACGCGGCACCTCGGCTTCGAGTACAACGGCATGATCCTGCACGAATACTACTTCTCGAACCTCAAGCGCGCGGCGGACCCCATGCCCTCGAAGGGCTCGGGTCTCACCCAGGCCCTCGAGCAGAATTTCGGGGGCATCGACCGCTGGAAGGCCGACTTCCAGGCGGTCGGCGGCATGCGCGGGGTCGGGTGGGCCGTGCTGTTCCAGGATCCCGTCACCGAGCGCCTGGTCAACCAGTGGATCTCTCTGCACCAGGACGGGGCACCGGCCGGCTTCAAGCCGCTGCTCGTCATGGACGTGTGGGAGCACGCGTTCATGCGCGACTACAAGGCCACCGAGCGGGCGCAGTACATCGAGGCGTTCTTCCGCAACGTGGACTGGCAGGGCGTCGAGCGGCGGCTCAAAGAGCGTGCCGCGATCCGTCCCGCGGCGGCCTGAGCCGACCGACCTGTGCACCGGGCGAGGGGGCGTCCACCCCCTCGCCTGCATGGCTTCGCACTTGCACGTCTCTAGCTCATGTCATTACGTAAATTCGTCGCCCTCGCCCTGCTCGGGCTCGTGCTGGGAGGCTGCTCGCTCGCCGGCCGCACCTTCGGCCGGTATTACGACGACAAGGCCATCTCGGGCTCGGTGAAGCACGGGTTCGTCGCCGAGCACGGGCGCTCGCTCCCGAGCGTCAGCGTCGACACCTACGAGGGCACGGTCTACCTCAGCGGCGACGTGGAGACGTCCGGACAGAAGGCGGAGGCCGAGGCTGCGGCGTGGCGTGTCGAGGGCGTCGAGCAAGTGATCAACGACCTGCGCGTGCGCCCGGACTTCGCCGTGAGCGCGCTGCCGCGCATGGAGCCGAGCCCGCTGCAGGCGCGCCTGCCCGGCCTGCGTGTCGACCCCGCGCTGCCCGGCTCGCCGGCACTGGCCTATGACCGCGCCGGCACCATCGTCGCGACCATCTACGTGCGCACGCTGCGCGAGATCGGGGCGAAGGGCTTCGACCATATCGGCCCCACGGCGCAGCCCATCACCTACGTGTCGCTCTATCCGGTGGCCGCGAGCAGCGGCCAGCCCGAGGCGCTCGTGACCATCGTGCTCTGGCACGTCAGCCCCGCCGCCGCCGCCGCGCTGAGATAGTCGGGCTTCCGCCGACCTTTATACTGGTCTCGATGCCCTCGCGCTCGCTCGTCGTGATCGGCGCCCTGCTGCTGGCGGTTCCGGCCTTCGCCGCCGGCACCAGGTCGGCCGCCGAAGTCCAGCCGCGCGTCGACAAGTCGGCCGCCGAAGTCCGGCCGCGCGTCGACCATCATCTGAAGCAGGTGGAGGACCTCTCCCAGCACTTCGAGAGCGTGATCAGCCACCCCTGCCCGCACTTCGGCTCGCCCGGCGGGTGGCAAGCGTACTTCGACGGCGAGGTGGACCGCGTCGTCCTCCTCTGGGCCCACGTCGAGCAGGCGTGGCTCGAGGCGAAGCAAACGGGCGACGACGAGGTGCGCCGCGCGGCCAAGGCCCCGCGCAAGCACCTGGAGGATGCGCGCGTCCTGCTCGACAAGCTCCAGACCTGCGCCGCCGACAACGGCGCCTCGTTCTCGCAGGGGACGGTATGGCGAAAGATCGAGCGCGAGGTGCCCAAGCGCCAGGCGCAGATCGCGTTGCCCCAGCCGGACGCCGCCGCCGCCCCGCGGCAGTAGACGAGGCGGCGCGGCTGGAGTATCGTCCCCGCCATGGCCAAATCCCCCTTCTCGCTCGAGGGCAAGACCGCCATCGTCACCGGCGGCGGCACCGGCATCGGCAAGTCGATCGCGATCGAGTTCGCGCGCGCCGGCGCCGACGTCGCCCTGTGCAGCCGCAAGCTCGAGCACCTCGAGCCGGTGGCCAAGGAGATCACCAACCTCGGCCGGCGCACGTTCGCCGTGGCCATGGACGTCCGGCAAGAGGACCAGGTCAAGGGCGTGATCGAGCGCGCGGTGTCGGAGTGGGGGCGGCTCGACGTGATGGTCAACAACGCCGGCGCCTCCTTCCGCGCCAAGCCCGAGGACATCTCGATCAACGGCTGGAACACCGTGATCGGCATCAACCTCAACGGCGTGTTCCTGGGCTGCAAGTGGGCCGGCAAGCAGATGATGCAGCAGAAGACCGGCGGCGTGATCGTCAACATCGCCTCGGTCGCCGGCGTCTACGGCTCGACGATGATGTCGCACTACGGCGCCGCCAAGTCCGCCGTCATCATGCTCACGCGCGAGCTCGGCGTGGCCTGGGGCCGCAAGGGCATCCGCGTGAACTGCATCGCTCCCGGCCCCGTCGAGACCGAGGGCTATCTGGACGTGCTCAAGCAGGCGGGGCCCGACGGCAAGAAGACGTATGACGCGGTGGCCGCGCGCGTGGGCATGGGCCGCTGGGGCAAGGTCCACGAGATCGCGTACCCGTGCGTCTTCCTGGCCTCCGACGCCTCGGCGTGGATGACGGGCGAGACGATCGTCATCGACGGCGGGCCATCGCCGCGCGAATCCGATGAAGCGTCGTGACGCGTTGATTCCCGGCGGACGCTCGGGTAGCATTGACCCTTGCGTCTCGTCACGGTGACCGTAGCTCAATTGGTTAGAGCGCTGGACTGTGGCTCCAGAGGTTGTGGGTTCGATTCCCATCGGTCACCCCAACGCAATGGCTGATCGACGGGCGCCCGTAGCTCAGTTGGATAGAGCGTTGGCCTCCGAAGCCAAAGGCCGCAGGTTCGACTCCTG
Source organism: Candidatus Rokuibacteriota bacterium (assembly GCA_003220335.1). GTDB lineage: Bacteria > Methylomirabilota > Methylomirabilia > Rokubacteriales > CSP1-6 > AR12. Next base: position 128 of record QHSB01000140.1, on the reverse strand, counting down.
CCGGGCGCACCATTGGAGTCGTTCGTAGACGTCGTCGCAGAAGGAGTTCGACGGGCCGTTAGCTCAGTTGGTAGAGCAGCTGACTCTTAATCAGCGGGTCCAAGGTTCGAGTCCTTGACGGCCCACCA
>QHSB01000139.1 GCA_003220335.1 Candidatus Rokuibacteriota bacterium | reverse complement strand
CACCGGCTCCTTGACCTTGAGAACGAGCTCCGCGCGGCGCCAGACGTCCTCCACGCCGGTGAGCTCGGCGCCGACGTTCTTGTACTCGTCGTCGCGGATGCCGCTGCCGAGCCCGGCACCCTTCTCGACGAGCACCGCGTGGCCGGCCTCGCGGAGGGCATGGCCCCCGGCGGGCGTGAGGGCGACGCGCTGCTCGCCCGGTTTGATCTCGCGCGGGACGCCGACGATCATCCGCGCAGCAGCGTCTCGGCCGCCTCCATCAGCGTCTCGGAGAGGGTCGGGTGCGTGTGGATGGTGAGCGCGAGGTCCTCGGCGAGCAGCGCGGCTTCGACGGCCAGCGCCGCCTCGGCGATGAGCTCGCCGGCGCCGGGGCCCGCGATGCCCGCGCCGAGCAGGCGCCCGGACTCGGGATCGACGATCAGCTTCGTCACGCCGTCGCTGCGGCCGAGCGTCGCCGCGCGGCCCGACGCCGCCCACTGGAACTTCGCCACGCGCACCGCCCGTCCCTCCGTCGCCGTCTGGGTCTCGGTGAGGCCGCACCAGGCGATCTCCGGATCGGTGAAGACGACGGCGGGCACGACGGCGTTGTCGAATGCCGCGGGACGCCCGGCGATCGCCTCGGCCGCGACCTTGCCCTGGCGCATGGCGCGGTGGGCCAGCATCGGCTCGCCGGTGGCGTCGCCCACGGCGAAGATCCGCGGCTCGGCCGTCGCACAGCGGGCGTCGATCTCGACGAAGCCGCGGGCGTCTGCTTTCACGCGCGTCGTCTCGAGCCCGATGCCCTCGGTGAGCGGGCGGCGGCCGACGGCGACCAGCACGCGATCGAACGTCGCCGCGGCACCGCCGATCGTCGCCTCCACGCCGCCGGACGTCTCGCGCAGCGTCTCGAGGCGCGCGTTGAGCCGCACCGCCGCGAACTGCTTTTCGACCCGTCGCGCCACCCACTGCACGAGGTCGCGGTCGGCGCCGGGCAGCAGGCCGTCGGTCATCTCCACGAGCGTGACCGCGCTGCCGAGCGCCGCGTAGACCTGGCCCAGCTCGAGGCCGATGTAGCCGCCGCCCACGACGAGCAGGCGCTCGGGAATCTCGGGGACCTCCAGCGCGGCGGTGGAGTCCATCACGCGATCCGAGGCCTCGATGCCGCGCAGGCGCGCCGGTACCGAGCCGGTGGCGACGATCGCGTGCCGGAACTTCAGCGCCTGCGGCTCGTCGCCCTCCACGCGCACGGTGCGCGCGTCCTCGAAGACGCCGCGGCCGCCGACGACCTCGACGCCCTTGGCCTTCGCCACGCTCGCCAGCCCGCGCGCGAGCTTTCCGATCACGCGCTCCGACTTCCACTTGCGCAGCGGATCGAGCGAGACGCGCGCGGGGCCGAAGTCCACGCCGAACTCCTTGGCGCGCTCGGCCTCGCTAAGCACGGCGGCCACGTGCAGCAGCGCCTTGGACGGGATGCAGCCCTCGAAGAGGCAGGCGCCGCCGAGCCGCTTGCCCGCGTCCACGACGACCGTCTCCAGTCCGAGCTCGGCGCAGCGGAACGCCGCGGAATAGCCGCCGGGGCCGCCGCCCACGACGACGACGTCCACCTCGCGGACCAGGTCTCCCATCACCATCGCGCTACCAGTCGGCCAGCAGGCGCTCGGGGCGCTCGAGGCGGCGGACGATCGCGGAGGCGAAGCGCGCGCCGTCGGCGCCGTCGGCCACGCGGTGGTCGAAGGTCAGCGACAGCGGCAGGAGCAGGCGCGGCTCGATCCGGCCCTCGCGTACCACGGGCTCCTGGCGGGCGCGGGCCACGCCGAGGATCGCGACCTCCGGATAGTTGATGATCGGGACGGCGCCGGTGCCGCCGAGGGCGCCGATGTTGGTGATCGTGAAGGTGCCGCCGCGCAGGTCGTCGAGCGTGGCCTTGCCGTCGCGGACGCGCTGGGCCAGCGCGCCCAGCTCGCGCGCCACGTCGAGCACCGGCTTCTCGTCGACGTCGCGCAGCACGGGCACGATCAGGCCGCGCTCGGTGGCGACGGCCACGCCGAGGTGGACGTAGCGCTTGACGATCAGCTGGCCGGCGGCGGCGTCCAGGGTCGCGTTGAACGTCGGGTGCTCGCCGAGCGCGAGCGCGGCCGCCTTCAGGAGAAAGGCCGTGAGCGTCAGCGTCGCGCCGCGCGCCTTCGCCGTCTCGAGATTGCGCTGGATGATGGCGTCGAGCTCCGTGATGTCCGCACGATCGAAGTGGGTGACGTGCGGAATCACCGTCGCCGACAGCGTCATGCGCTCGGCGATGGTGCGGCGCAGGTGCGACAGCGGCTGGCGCTCGATGGTGCCCCACTGCTCGAAGTTCGGCAGCGGCGGCTCGGTGACGTGCGTCGCGAGCGGCTTTCCGGGGGTGGCCGGCGCCGCCGGCTCGGCGCGCGCCGCGCGCGGGGCCGCGGTCGTTGGTGCGCTGACGACGCGGCCCGCCGCCGCAAGCACGTCGTCGTCGGTGACGCGACCGCCGGGGCCAGTGGCGCGGACCGCCTGGAGGTCGACGCCCAGCTCGCGCGCGAGCCGCCGCGTGGCCGGCGTGGCCGGGACCGGGCCGGGCCGAGCGGGCGCGGGCGCGGCGGGCGCGGCCTGGCGCGCGCGCCCGTCCTGCACGGTGGTGCGCGGCTCGGGCGCGAGCGTGCGCGTGGGGTCGAGCGTGTCGGCCGCCTGCTTGCCGCTCGGCGTGCCCGTCCCCGCCTGCGCCCCAGCGTCGGCGAAGGTGACGAGGACCTGCCCGACTTTCACCGTCTGATTCGGCTCGACGTGGATCTTCTCGACGCGGCCGCTCATGGGCGACGGGATCTCGACCGTGGCCTTGTCCGTCTCCACCTCGAGCAGCGGCGCGTCCTCGGCGATGACCTCGCCTTCGCGGACCAGCACCTTCACGATCTCGGCCTCGGTCAGACCCTCGCCGAGGTCGGGCAACCTGAAGTCACGCGCCATGGGCACCTTCACGGAGCCAGAGGAGCGCCACGGGTTTCCCGGGGCGCTCCGAGCGTTGGGGGGGCCCCCATGGGCGGGCGCAGTCTAGCGGAGCGGCACGGCTTCGCCGGGACGCTCCGACCGTTGGGGGGTATGGGGGCCATGCCGGGGCCCCCCAAGGGCGGGCGCAGTCTAGCGGAGCGGCACGGCTTCGCCGGGACGCTCCGAACGTTGGGGGGTATGGGGGCCATGCCGGGGCCCCCATCTTAATAGGCGAGCGTGTCGCGGGCGGCGGCGACCACGCGCGCGACGTCGGGGACGTTGGCCCGCTCGCGCGCGAAGCCGGGGAACGGCACGTCGTGGGCGGTGACGCGCGCGATCGGCGCCTCCAGCGACAGGAACGCGCCGTCCATGATCGACGCGGCGATCTCCGCGCCGGGACCGAACGAGCGGGGCGCCTCGTGCACGATCACCACGCGGCCCGTCTTGCTCACCGAGCGCACGATCGTCTCGCGGTCGAGCGGCGCCACCGTGAGCAGATCGATCACGTCGCTGCCGACGCCGTCCTCCTGCTCGAGGATCTCGGCCGCCTCGCGCGCGACGCGGAGCATTCCGCCCCACGCCACCAGCGTGAGGTCGTCGCCCTCGCGCACCACACGGGCGCGGCCGATCTCCATCGTCTCCGCCTCGTCGGGCACGTCCTCCTTGTGCGCGTGGTAGAGCGCCTTGTGCTCGAAGAACACGACGGGGTCGGGGTCGCGGATGGCCGCCGCCAGCAGGGCGCGGGCGTTGCGGGGACCCGACGGGATCACCATCTTGAGCCCGGGGATGTGCGCGTAGAACTGCTCCTCGGACTCGCTGTGGTGCTCCAGCGCGCGCACGCCGCCCCCGTAAGGCATGCGGATGACCATCGGCACGTGGAAGCGGCCCTGGGAGCGGTTGCGGTAGCGCGCGGCATGGTTCTCGATCTGGTGGAAGCACTGGAAGGCGAAGCCGGAGAACTGGATCTCGCACACGGGCTTGAGCCCGTAAAGGGCCATCCCGATCGACGCGCCGATGATGCCGGCCTCGGCCAGCGGGCTGTCGATCACGCGCTTGCTGCCGTAGGCGCGGTGCAGGTCCTCGGTGACGCGGAAGACGCCGCCGTCGACGCCGACGTCCTCGCCGATCACCAGCACGTCCGGGTCGCGCTCCATCTCCTGCATCAGCGCCAGGTTCAGCGCCTTGACCATGTTGAGCTTGGCCATCAGCGCTTGCCGCTCCGCTGGCCGCGCATCGGCGGCGACGGCTCGTGCTTCTCGCGGCGGCCCGGCTCACCGCTGCGCAGCCCCTCGGCCAGCGCCTCGCGCTGTGCCTTCAGCTCGGGCGGCAGCTCGGCGTAGACGTGATCGAACATCACGAGCGGGTCGGCAGGCGCGGTCGCCTCGAAGCGGGCGATGGCGGCAGCGATCTCCTCGTCCACCTGCGCCTCCAGGCCGTCGTCGAGCAGGCGCTTCTTCTTCATGTACGCGGCGAAGCGCGTGAGGGGGTCCTTGCGCTCCCACTCCGCGACCTCTTCGGCCGTGCGGTACTTGGTCGGGTCGTCGGCCGTGGTGTGAACGCCGAGGCGATAGGTCACGCACTCGATGAGGGTGGGGCCGTCGCCGGCGCGCGCGCGCTCGACGGCCTCGCGGCTGGCCGCGTAGACGGCGAGCACGTCGTTGCCGTCCACCTGGATGCCGGGCAAGCCGTAGGCCAGCGCCTTCTGCGCGATGGTCTTGGAGTTCGTCTGCTTCTTGAGCGGGACGGAGATCGCCCACTGATTGTTCTGGCAGACGAAGACGACGGGCACGTGCCAGACGCCGGCGAAGTTGAGCGCCTCGTGGAAGTCGCCCTCCGACGTCGCGCCGTCGCCGAAGTACGCCATCACCACGACGTCGTCCTGCCGGTACTGGGCGGCGTAGGCGAGGCCGACGGCGTGCGGCAGCTGGGTGGAGACGGGGATGGTGATCGGCAGGTCGCGCTGGTCGGGCGAGGGCTGGCCACCCTCCAGGTGGCCCGCGAAGAACAGCAGCAGCTTCTCGATCGGCCAGCCGCGCCAGATCATCGCCGCCGTCTCGCGGAAGGAGGGCACCATCCAGTCGGTGGGCCGGAGGACGGCGACGCTGGCGACCTGCGAGGCCTCCTGGCCCTTGATGGGCGCGAAGGTGCCGATGCGACCCTGGCGCTGCAGCCGCACCATGCGCTCGTCGAGGCGGCGGGCCAGGAGCATCGCGCGGTAGAGACGCTTGAGCTCGGCGGGCGGCAGGCCGGGGTCCAGCGCGCTATCGAGATTGCCTTCGGCATCGAGGACGGACAGATACTCGACCGTGAACCGGGGCTCCAGCGGGGTTCTCGGCATTCAGGCCCTCCGCGCTCGCCTCATTGTACCTTGCGCCCGATGACGGACGAGAACGTCGCGCGCGATCGGGCCGCCATGCCACCGGGCACCCACCGGGTGCTCGATCGGCGCAGGCTCGGGCGCGATCACCGGCGGCTCGCGGAGCGGCTGGTGCCCGGCCTCGCGGTGCTAGACGTGGGCTGCGGTTCCGGCGCCATCACGCGCGGCATCGCCGAGGCCGTCGCCCCCGGCGGCCGCGTGGTGGGCGTCGACGTGAACGAGGCCCTGATCACCGCCGCGCAGCGCGAGCACGGCACCGTGCCGGGCCTCGTCTTCGAGCTGCACGACGTCTACCAGCTGCCGTTCCGCGACGCGTTCGACGTCGTCACCGCCGCCCGCGTGCTGCAGTGGCTGGCCCGTCCGGCCGACGCGATCGCGGCGATGGCGCGCGCCGCCTGTCCCGGCGGCGCGCGCCTTCCTGGCCGCGTTCCTGCGCTGGCGTGCAGAGGCAGGCATGGACAACGCGATGGCTGATCACCTCGCGGGCCTCTTCGCGCGGGCCGGGCTGTGCGAGGTCGCCGTCTCGCCGCAGCACGAGGTCGCGCGCCGCGGCGAGCCGGACTTCGAGGCCCGCGCGGGCATCTGGGCCGACGTCGCCGCCACGCGGGGCCGTCAGATGGTGGCCGACGGTGTCGTCGACGAGCACGGGCGGGCGGCGGCGGAAGCCGAGCTCCGCGCCTGGGCGCATGGCGACGGCGAGACGATGAGGATGTACCTGCTGGCGGTGGAGGGGGTGCGAGCGCTCTGACGCCCTACTTGCGGCCGCCGGAGGCGCGCTTGGGGACGGCCTTGGCGGCGACCTTCGCGACGGCGCCCTGCGCGGCCTTGCTCGGCGGCTTCTTCGCCGTCGCGGCCTCCGCGGGGAGTCCCTTCTTGGCGAGACTGGCCTTGAGCGCTTCCATCAGGTCGATCACGTGCGGCCGCTCGGCGGGTGTCGGGGCCGCCGTGACCTCGCGGCCCTCGACCTTGCGCTCCAGCATGTCCATCACGCGGCCGCGATACTCGTCCTTGTACTGCTCGGGCTTGAACTCGTCGCGCGCGAGGCCGCGGATCAGCTGCAGGGCCAGCTCCAGCTCGCCCTCGCGCACGTTCGCCGACTGGCCCTTGTCCACGTCCGCGAACGAGCGGACCTCGTCGGCGAAGAACATCGTGTGCAGGAGCAGTCCCTCCTGCGCCGGCCGGATGAGCACGAGGCTCTCCTTGCCGCGCATGACGAACTTCGCGACGGCGACTTGCTCGGCCTGCGCCATCGCGTCGGCGAGCAGGCGGTACGGCTTCTCGCCGCCCTTGTCGGCGCCGAGGTAGTACGCCTTCTCGAAGTACACCGGGTCCACCTGTGCCAGCGGCACGAACTCGAGGATGTCGATCATCTTCGAGGCCTCGCCCTCCAGCGCCTTGAGCTCGTCGTCGGCGACGCGCACGTACTGGTCCTTGGTGAACTCGTAGCCCTTCACGAGGCCGCTCCGCTCGACCGTCTCGTTGCACGTCGGACAGAACGTCTGCTGCTTGATGCGCGAGCCACATTTGGCGTGGAGCAGGTTGAAGGAGACGTTGCCGGCCGAGGTCGCGGTGTAGAGCTTGATCGGGATGGAGACGAGCCCGAACGAGATCGTTCCGGAGCCGAGCGCATGCGGTGGCATCGTGCTTGGCACGATAGCACGCGGCCCCGTATCATGCGCCAACGTGCTGACGGCCCAATATTTCGTGGTGGGGCTCCGGCGGGCCGCGCTGCTGGTGGTGGTCGCGGCGCTTGCGGCCGGCTGCGCGGGCGGCCCCGCCGACTCCGGCCCCGTCACGCTCGTCTTCAAGCACGCTAAGATCCTGGGCCCCTCCGACCCCGTCCCCGGGCTGCTCCGGGAGTTCGAGAAGCGGCATCCCGGCGTGCGCGTGCAGGCGGAGTCGCTCTCGTGGAATTCGGACGACCAGCACCAGTTCTTCGTGATCAACCTCGAGGGGCGCGGCGCCGCCTTCGACGTGATGATGCTCGACGTCGTCTGGGTCGCGGAGTTCGCGCGCGCGGGCTGGCTGCTCGACCTCTCGCCGTGGGTGACGCGGGCGGAGCTGGCGCCGCACTTTCCGTCCACCATCGAGCCCGCGACGTGGAACGGCCGCGTGTGGGCGATGCCGTGGCTGATGAACGTCGGCGTCCTCTATTACCGCACCGATCTGCTCGCGAAGTATCGGCTGCCGCCGCCCCGGACGTGGGAGGCGCTCGTCGACCAGGTCGTGCGCGTGCGCGGCGCCGAGCACGACGGGCGCCTGGACGGCGTCGTGTGGCAGGGCCGCCAGTACGAGGGACTCACCGTCAACGCGCTGGAAGCCATCTGGGCGAACGGCGGGCGGGTGTTCGGCGCCGACGGCGCCGTCTTTCCGGAGGAAGAGCGCGCGGCGGGCGGGCTCTCGTTCCTGCGCGCGCTGATCGTCTCCGGCGTGAGCCCGTCGTGGGTGACCGCGGCCGACGAGGAGCTGAGCCGGCGCCACTTCGGCGACGGGCGCGCGATCTTCCTGCGCAACTGGCCGTACGCCATGGACCTCTTCCAGGCGGCCGGCTCGCCCGTGCGTGGCCGCGTCGGCATGGCGCCGCTGCCGGGTCGCGTCGGCGGCGCGGCCAGCGCGGCCTCCAGCGGGGGCGCCCACCTCGGCGTCAACCGCCGCACGCGCCATCCGGCGCTGGCCGCGGAGCTGGTACGCTTCATGGCGAGTGCCGGCGCCCAGAAGGCGATGACGGTCGGCGGCGCGCTCAACCCGACGCGCATGGCGCTCTACCACGATCCCGACGTCGTCCGCGCGCATCCCGACTTTCCTGTCATCCATGACCTCATGCTGCGCGCACGGCCGCGTCCGGTGACGCCCGCCTACCTGATGCTGTCCACCACGCTGCAGCCGGAGTTCTCGGCCGCGCTCGTCGGCGTCAAGTCGCCGCGCCTGGCCATCGAGCACGCGCGCCTGCGGCTGTCGTACCTGCTGGAGGGCTTGCGGTGACCGCGCGCGAGCGTGGCGACGCGCGCGCCGGGCGACTCATGCTGGCCCCGGCGCTCGCCGCGCTCGTCGTGCTGGCCGCGTGGCCGGGACTGTGGGTGCTCTGGCTGTCCCTCCAGCGCCGCATCCCCGTGTTCGGCATCGAGCGCTTCGTCGGGTTCTCCCACTACGTCTTCCTTGCCGGGGACCCGCGCTTCTGGAACGCGGTGGAGGTGACACTGATCTTCACCTTCGTCTCCGTCGCGCTGGAATTCTTGCTCGGGATCGCGGTGGCGCTGGCCCTGCAGGGCCAGCGGCGCGGCCGGCGCCTCGCCGTCGCCCTGCTGCTGCTGCCGTGGGCCCTGCCGTCGGTCGTCACCGGGCGGATGTTCGAGTGGCTCTATCACCCGTCGGCGGGGCTGCTGAACTTCATGCTCGGCGGCGAGGCGATCAACTGGCTGGGCGAGCCCGCCCTCGCCCTGCCCGCGCTGATCGTCGCCGACGTCTGGCGCACGATGCCGTTCGTCGCCCTCCTCTGCTACGCACGCTGTCTCACCATCCCCGCCGAGATCTACGAGGCCGCGCGCGTCGACGGCGCGGGCGCCATCGCCACCGTGCGCGATGTCACGCTGCCCCTGCTGCGCCGCGTGCTGCTGATCGCGCTCCTGTTCCGCACGCTCGACGCGCTGCGCGCGTTCGACCTGATGTTCGTGCTGACCGGCGGCGGGCCCGCCAACACCACCGAGACGCTGCCGGTGTACGCGTACCGGAGCCTGTTCCAGACGCTGCAGCTCGGGTTCGGCGCCGCCATCGGCGTCGTCGTCTTCGCACTGGTCATGCTGGTCGCGTGGATGTACCTGCGCGCGATGGCCCACGAGGAGGCGACGGCGTGAGGCGGCGCGGGGCGCTCCGCGACGCGCTCGTGCTGGCGGCGCTGGCGCTGTGGGCGGTGCCGTTCTTCTGGCAGGCGCTCACCTCGCTCAAGCCCGACACCGCGCTGCTGGCCGTCGAGCGGCTGCTGGCGGCGCCGCCGACGCTCGTCCACTACCGCGCCGTGCTCGAGCGCAGCGTGATGCCGGCGGCGCTGGCCAACAGCCTCGGCGTGGCGGCGCTCACGACGCTGCTCGCGG
>QHSB01000138.1 GCA_003220335.1 Candidatus Rokuibacteriota bacterium | reverse complement strand
TCGGGGCCCCCCACGTCTACAGACTGGCCGCCACGCGGGCGGCGCCGAGGAGCGCGGTCTTCGGATTCAGCGTGACGAAGACGGGGATGGTCTCCATCAGCGAGGCGAGCCGGCCCTTGTCGCGGAAGGCGGCGACGAAGGACCCCGCTCTGAGCGCCGGCAGGATCCGCGGTGCGATCCCGCCCGCCAGGATCACGCCGCCCACGGCGAGGGCCTTGAGGGCGAGGTTGCCCGCCTCGGCGCCGTAGACGGAGACGAAGAGCGCCAGCGCCATCGCGCACAGGCGGTCGGCGCCGTCCACGCCGAGCTCGGTGATGACGGCGGCGGGATCGCCCGCGGCCATCCGCTCGGCCGTCTGCGACGACTCCCCGGCGACGCCGGTGTCGCGCAGGAAGCGATAGACGTTCACGAGGCCCGGGCCCGAGAGCACGCGCTCGTAGGACACGCGGCCGAGCTCCTTGCGGAGGTAACGCAGCAGGTCCTCCTCCAGCTCGCCGCGCGGGCCAAAATCGGCGTGGCCGCCCTCGGTGGCGATGACCGTGCGCCGGCCGCCGTCGATGACGACGATGGCCTCGCCGAGCCCGGTGCCGGCAGCGATGACGGCGAGGTTGCCGCTCCGGAGCGCTCCCGGCTGGAGCGACACCAGCTCGTCCTCGCCGAGCGCCCAGATGCCATGCGCCGTGGCCTCCAGGTCGTTCAGCAACCGCACGCGCGGGGCGGGGATCGCGGCGGCAAGCCGCCGCTCGTCGACGACCCAGGGCAGGTTAGGGGTCACGGCCCGGCCGTCCACCACCGGGCCCGCGATGCCCACGCACGCCGCCGTGATGTCGCCGCGCGGGCCGGCGGCGAGAAAACGCTCGACGATGGCTTCGAGTGAGTCGAACTCGCGGCTCGGCACGGTGGCCTCGCGCACGAGCACGGGCGCGCGGCCGCCCGGCTCGAACAGCGCGAGCATCGTCTTGGTGCCACCGGCGTCGCCGGCGAGGATCACGCTACTTCTGTGTCCCCGCGTAGATGCCCATGACCGTCGAGAGGAACTTGAGCGCCTCGGGCTTCTTCCGCTGGAACGAGTTGCGCCCGATGATCGAGCCGAAGCCGCCGCCGTCGCGGATGGCGCGCACCTCGTCGAAGACCGCCTCGTCCTTGTTGGCGGCGCCGCCCGAGAAGATCACGATGCGCCGGCCGTTGAAGGCGGCCTGGACTACGTGGCGCACGCGCTCGGCCAGCGTGCCGATCGGCACCTGCGTCGACTCGTAGACCTTCTTGGCCGCCGCCTGCTCCAGGTGCGCCGAGGGCAGCTTCACCTTGATGACGTGGGCGCCGAGCTGCGCGGCGATGTGCGCAGCGTACGCGGTAACGTCGAGGGCCGTCTCGCCGTCCTTGCTGAGCCCGGAGCCGCGCGGGTACGACCAGATGACGACGGCGAGCCCGTTGGCCTTCGCCTCGACGGCCATGTCGCGGATCTCCTCGTACATCTCCAGCCGGTGCTCCGAGCCGGGATAGATCGTGAAGCCGATGGCCACGCAGCCCAGGCGCAGCGCGTCCTTGACCGAGCCCGTGATCGCCTGATTCGGGTCCTTCTCCTCGAGCAGCACGTCGTGGTTGTTGGTCTTGAGAATGAGCGGCACGCGGCCCGCGAACTCACGCGCGCCGGCCTCGATGAAGCCGAGCGGCGCCGCGTAGGCGTTGCAGCCGGCCGCGATGGCCAGCTCGAAGTGGTAACGCGGATCGTACGCGTCCGGGTTCACGGCGAAGCTGCGGGCCGGGCCGTGCTCGACGCCCTGGTCCACCGGCAGGATCACGAACCGGCCGGTGCCGGCGAGCGTGCCCGCGTTCAACAGGCGCGCGAGGTTCGTCAGCGTGCCGGGATTGTCGCTGCCGTACCAGGACAGGATCTCTCTCACTCGTTCGCTCATGACGTGCGCCCTCCTAACGGCGCTGCGCGTGGACGTCGGTCACCAGGCATCCAGCATACCGCGCGGGGCCCGGCCGGCCGGTCGCCACGTCACTCGCCGCTCTGCTGGATGAGCTTGGCGACGAGCCCCGTCCAGCCCGTCTGGTGGCTGGCACCGATGCCGGCGCCCTCGTCGCCGTGAAAATACTCGTAGAAGAGGAGAAGGTCGCGCCAGTTCGGATCGATCTGGAACGTCCGGGCGGCGCCGTGCACGGGGCGCCGGCCGTCGCGGCCGCGCAGGAACAGGCGGATGAGCCCGCGCGACAGCTCGCCCGCGACGTCCCAGAGGTTGAGCAGGCGGTGCGAGCCGGACGGGCATTCGACCTTGAGGTCGTCGCCGTAGAAGTGGTGGAACTTCTGCAGCGACTCGATCAGCAGGTAGTTCATCGGGAACCACACGGGGCCGCGCCAGTTCGAGTTGCCCCCGAAGAGCGCCGTGCGCGATTCCGCGGGCTCGTAGTCCACGCGATGCTCCAGGCCGTCCACCGTCAGCGTGTACGGATGCTCGCGATGATAGCGCGAGAGCGCGCGGATCCCGTGGGGTGACAGGAACTCGTCACGGTCGAGCATGTAGCGCAGCACACGGGTGAGCTGCGTGCGGTTGACGATGGACAGGAGCCGGCGCACGCCGCCGCCCGACGCGCTGACGGTGTCGAGGTTCGCGCGGAACTCCGGCCGGTTGTCGATGAACCACTGCATGCGGCGCGTGAAGCCCGGCAGCCGGTCGATCACGTCCGGCTCCAGCGTCTCCACCGCGAAGAGCGGGATCAGCCCGACCATCGAGCGCACCTTGAGCTGACGCGCCTCGCGGTCGGTGTGCAGGACGTCGTAGTAGAAGCCGTCCTGCTCGTCCCAGAGCGTGATGCCGTCGCCGCCGAGGTCGTTCATCGCCTTGGCGATGTAGACGAAGTGCTCGAAGAACTTGGAGGCGATGTCCTCGTACGCCGGGTTCGCCTGTGACAGCTCGAGCGCGATGGCCAGCATGTTGAGGCAGTACATGCCCATCCACGAGGTGCCGTCGGACTGCTCGATGTGGCCGCCCGTCGGCAGCGGCGACGAGCGGTCGAAGACGCCGATGTTGTCGAGGCCGAGGAAGCCGCCCTCGAAGACGTTCATGCCCTCGGTGTCCTTGCGGTTGACCCACCACGTGAAATTGAGCAGCAGCTTCTGGAACGCCTTCTCGAGGAAATCGCGGTCGGCCACGCCCGTCACACGCCGGTCGATCTTGTACACGCGCCACACGGCCCACGCGTGCACCGGCGGGTTGACGTCGGCGAACGCCCACTCGTAGGCGGGGATCTGACCGTTGGGGTGCAGGTACCACTCGCGCAGAAAGAGGATGAGCTGCGACTTCGCAAAGTCCGGATCGACGGGCGCCAGCGCGACGGTGTGGAAGGCGAGGTCCCACGCGGCGTACCACGGGTATTCCCACTTGTCCGGCATCGAGATGACGTCGGCGTTGTAGAGGTGGGTCCACTGGGCGTTGCGGCCGCGCAGCCGAGCCGGCGGCGGCGTCGGCTGCCCCGGATCGCCCGCGAGCCAGCGCTTCACGTCGAGGTGGTAGAACTGCTTGCCCCACAGCATCCCCGCGAAGGCCTGCCGCGCCACCGCGCGCGCGTCGTCCGAGCACGCGGCGTCCACCAGGGTGGCGTAGAACTCGTCGGCCTCGCGCCGTCGCTGCTCGATCAGCGCGTCGAACGCGTCGCCGAACGGCGCCGCGGCCGGAGCGCCGTCGCTGAGCCGCAGGCGGACGGCGCGCGTCTGGCCCGGGGCCAGCGTCAGTCGGTAGTGCGCGGCCGCCTTCGTTCCCACGCCCGCGGGATTCACCGCCCCCGCGCGGCCATGCACGACGTAGTCGTGGAAGGCGTCCTTCGCGTACGCCGTCGGGCCGGCCACGCCCCAGAGCCGGCGCGCGTTGGTCTCGTTTTCGGTGAACAGCAGGTCGGCGGCGCCGTCGCACACGAGCCAGCGCCGGCCGAGCGTCTCGTGCTCGGCCTCGACGACGCTGAGGCCCACGCGCGAGGACACCGCGCGCAGTCGCGGCCGTGCCGTGCCGGGCTCCCACGTCCACGTGTTGCGGAACCAGAGCGTCGGCAGCACGTGCAGCCCGGCCGCCTCCGGCCCGCGGTTGGTGACGGCGATGCGGACCAGGAGGTCGTCGACGCCGGCCTTCGCGTACTCCACGACGACGTCGAAGTAGCGGTCGTCGGCGAACACGCCCGTGTCGAGCAACTCGTACTCCGGCTGCCGGCGGTCGCGCCGCGCGTTTTCCTCGAGCAGCTCCGTGTACGGGTACGCGCGCTGCGGATACTTGTAGAGGTACCTCATGTACGAGTGCGTGGGCGTGCTGTCGAGGTAGAAGTAGTACTCCTTGACGTCCTCGCCGTGGTTGCCCTGATGGCCCGTGAGCCCGAACAGGCGCTCCTTGAGGATGGGGTCGCGGCCGTTCCACAGCGCCGGCGCGAAGCAGAGGCGCTGGTGGTTGTCCGAGATGCCGGCGAGACCGTCCTCGCCCCAGCGGTAGGCGCGCGACCGGGCGTGGTCGTGGGGGAAGTATTCCCACGCCGTGCCCCCCGGACTGTAGTCCTCGCGGACGGTGCCCCACTGCCGCTCCGACAGGTAGGGGCCCCAGCGCCGCCAGTGCGCGGACCGTCGCCTCGCTTCCTCGAGTCGCCGATGCTCCTCCGTCATCCCCGCTTCGGGTATAGTAGCGGAACTCCGGAGGATTCAGGTGCTCCACTACGCGATCTCCCGGCTGCTCTGGCTCGTGCCGACCCTGCTCGCGATGGCGCTGGTGACGTTCCTCGTCATGCACGCCACGCCGGGCAGCCCGCTCGATCCGGTGGCGGAGGGCGCGAACCCGTTGTCGCCCGAGGGGCAGAAGGCCCTCGCGGCGTACTACGGGCTCGACAAGCCGCTGTGGGAGCAATTCGCGATCTTCGTGGGCAAGGCCGTGCGCGGCGACTTCGGCTTCTCGTTCGTCTACAAGACGCGGACGGTGGCGGAGATCCTGCGCGAGACGTTCCCCGTCTCGCTCTTCCTGGGCAGCATGGCGCTCGTGCTCGCGGTGGTCGGTGGCCTCACGCTCGGCATCCTGGCCGCGATCCATCAGAACCAGGGGTGGGATTACGTGTCGGTCTCGCTCGCCACCGTCGGCGTCGCCGTCCCCAACTTCGTCCTCGCCGTCTTTCTCATCATCATCTTCTCGTTCCTCCTGCCGCTCTTTCCCACGGGCGGCTGGGACTCGCCGCGCGACTGGGTGCTGCCCACGGTGACGCTGGCGCTGGCGCCGATGGGCATCATCGCGCGCTTCACCCGGGCGAGCATGCTGGAGGTCATCCGGGCAGATTTTACGCTGACCGCGCGCGCCAAGGGCCTCGCCGAGGGTCCGGTCATCTTCAAGCACGCGCTCAAGAACGCGCTGATCCCCATCGTCACGCTGCTGGGTCCGCTGTTCGCGGCGGTGGGCACCGGCTCGTTCTTCGTGGAGTCGATCTTCCGCGTGCCCGGCATGGGCCGCTTCTTCGTGCTCTCGATGACCGGCCGCGATTACCCGATGATCATGGCGGTGGTGCTGACCTACGGCGTCTTCCTGGCGATCATGAACCTCATCGTCGACCTCGCCTATGGCGCGCTGGACCCCAGGATCCGATATTAACGTCACCGCGGGGCCGCGGCCGCTCGCCGATCCGGACGCCGTCCGCGCGTCGAGCCCGCTGGCTCCCGACGTCGGCGTTTCCGCGCGCGGGTCGAGCCTCTGGCGGGACGGCGTGCGCCGGCTCCGGCGCAACCGATTGGCCATGGCGGGCGGCGCGGTCATCGTCCTCCTCGTCCTGATCGCGATCTTCGCGGACGTGCTCGCGCCGTTGCCCTACACCAAGACGAACTTCGGCCGCCTCAACGAGGCGCCGTCGCACGCGTATCCGCTCGGCACCGATCAGCTCGGCCGGGATCTGTTGTCGCGCATGATCTACGGCGCGCGCGTGTCGATGCTGGTCGGTCTCGGCGCGCAGCTGATCATCGTGGCCATCGGCGTCCCCATCGGCGCGCTCTCGGGCTACGTCGGCGGACGGACCGATCTGGCCCTGACGCGTTTCATCGACGTCATGTACGCCTTCCCGCGTCTGCTGTTCGTGATCCTCGTCATGTCGATGCTCGGGGCCGGGCTCACCAACATCTTCATCGCCATCGGTCTCACCGGCTGGGTCGGCATCGCGCGGCAGACGCGCGCGCAGGTGCTGTCGATCAAGCAGAAGGAATACGTCGAGGGCGCGCGCGCGCTCGGCTCGCGCGGCGGCCGCCTGCTCTTCCGCCACGTGCTGCCCAACGCGCTCACGCCGATCGTGGTGGCCGTGACCTTCGGCATCCCGGAGGCGATCTTCACCGAGGCAGCGCTGTCGTTCATCGGCGTCGGGATCAATCCGCCCACGCCCTCGTGGGGTCAGATGGTCGGCGAGGGGCAGCAGTACATCCGCTCCTACTGGCATCTGTGCGTGTTCCCGTCGATCGCCATCGCCGTCACCATGCTGGCGTTCACGTTCTTCGGCGACGGCGTCCGCGACGCTCTCGATCCCAAAATGAAATAGGCACGACAGGAGGGCTCCATGAACCGTCCCCCGATCTCCGATGCACAGATGGACCTGCTGGCGACGCGCCTGGCCGCCGGCGGCGTGGGCCGGCGCGACTTCCTCCGCGTGGCGGCCGGCCTGGCCGCGATGGGCGCGGCCGGGTTCAACGCCCGCCCGGCGGCGGCGGCGCCGAAACTGGCCGCCGGTGAGAAGCTCGCCCGCGACCAGCACTTCCGGTACGGCGGCGGTGGCTGGTTCCAGAACGATCCGTCGAGCCACGATTACAACAAGGACCTGTATTGCAACGGAGTGCCCGCACTCTGGGCCGGCCTGATGAAGTTCGACGCCAACTTCCAGCCCGTCCCCTACGTGGCGGAGAAGGTCTCGTCCAACGCCGATGGGTCCGTGTGGACCTTCACCATCCGCAAGGACTCCAAGTGGTCGGACGGCTCGCCGTGCACGGCGAAGGACTTCGAGTGGTCGTGGAAGCGCCAGATGGATCCGGCGAGCAAAAACCCGTATTCGAGCTACTTCTACGACATCAAGGGCGCCGAGCCGTTCAACAAGGGCAAGGTGCCGGATGCGTCGCAGGTCGGCGTGCAGGCCAAGGGCGACTGGACGCGCGAGGTGACGCTGGAGGGACCGCGCGGCTACTTCCCGGTGCTCTCTGCGTACCTCGCCGCGCTGCCCGCGCATCGTCCCTCGGTCGAGAAGCACGGCGACAAGTGGACCGAGGCGGCCAATCTCGTCTGCAACGGGCCGTTCACACTCGAAGCGTGGGAGCACAACAAGGTCATGGTGCTCCGGAAGAACAAGCACTTCATCGGCGCCAGTGACGTGACGCTCGACAAGGTCACCATCCCGATCATCTCGGTGCAGTCAGGTGCCCTGCCGTACGAGGGGAACGAGCTCGATATGACGTCCCTGCAGACGGGCGACCTCAAGCGGCTGCGCGACGACCCCCGGACCGCGAAGCAGGTGTTCCGGTATCCGTTCCCGGGCACGTGGTACCTCACCCCGCAGGTCACCAAGCCCCCCTTCGACAACGTCAAGGTGCGACGGGCGGTGGCGCACGCGATCGATCGGGACAACGTGGTGAGAGTCGCCGACGGCTTCGCTGTTGCCGCCCATTCCATGATCCCGCCGGGCTTCCCGGGGGCGGTCGACGACAAGAAGATTCGCGACATCCAGCGCTTCGATCCCAAGGCGGCCATGGCGCAGCTCAAGGGCACGCCGTTCGAGGGGGGACGCAACTGGCCGAAGATCACCCTGACGATGCGCGAGGAAGGCTACGGCAGCAAGCCGCTCGCGGAGGCCGTGCAGTCCGTCCTGCTCGAGCACCTCAACATGAGGACGGAGCTGGAAGTGCTGGAGCAGCGCGTCTTCCGCGCCGGCCTCTGGAAGAACGACTACCAGCTCGTCTGGATCCGCTGGTTCATGGACTACCCGGATCCGCACAACGAGTACTTCGATACCTTTTACGGTAAGAAGACCGAAGGCAAGCGCCAGGCCTGGGTCAACGACGCGTTCGACAAGGAGCTCGAGGCAGGGCGGGACACGCGCGATCTCAAGAAGCGACTCGCTCACTACGCGAAGGCCGAGGAGATCATGCAGACCGACGTCGGCTACATCCCCGTGGCGTGGGTCGCGCGGTGGGCCGCCGCCAAGCCGCAGGTGCGCGGCCTCGAGAAGAACAAGCTGGGCGAGACCGTCGTCGAGGGCAATATCTATTTCGACATGCTGCCCCACGTCTACATGGTGGAACGGGCCTGAGATGGCCGACGCCGAGCGCCTTCGCCGCGACCTATACGCGGCGTTCAAGAACCGCGCGCTGATGTACTGGCACATGTTCGACGAGCTCAGGAAGGCGCTCGGCGAGCCTCAGGCGACCGCGCTCATGGCCCGCGCCATCGAGGCGCGCGGCCGTGAGATCGGCCGTCAGTTCTCGCGCTATGGCCCGGCGGATCTCACCGGGCTGCGTGACGCATTCGTCGGCGGCGTCCCCGACGACGGACGGATGTTTGCGCCCCGCGTCGACCGCTGCGATGCGACGGCGCTCGACATCACCCTGCAGCGCTGCCCGCTGAAGGAGGCGTGGCAGGAGGCGGGCGTGGCCGACGCCGACACCGCCGCCCTCTGTCGCATCGCCGGCCGCGTGGACAACGGCACCTTCGAGGCCGCCGGCTTCGAGTTCTCCGCCGACACCTGGCAGCCGGGCCGCGACGGCTGCTGTCACCTGCACGTGCGCCCGGGCCGAGCTCACTGAACACGCTCAGTCTCCGCCTGCTGCCCGGCGCGGTCCTCATCGCCGCGACCGTCGCCCTCCTGACCGTGCCCGCACTGGCTCCGCTCGCGATGTGGCTCCTGCCCGCGTATCCCCTGCTCGTGTTCCTCGCCGGCGCGCTCCTCGCGTGGCGCTTCCGGCGCTGGCGCATGCTCGTCGCGACGCTCTCGCTGGCGGCGGCCGAGCGGGCGCTCGCGGTCACGCTGGCGTCGTCCACGCCGGCCGCGCACGTCATGGCGGCGACCGCCGCCGCGGCGCTGCCGCTCAACCTCACCGCGCTGACGTGGCTGCCCGAGCGCGGGCGCCCGGTCGTCGGCTGGAGCGTGGGCCTCGTCGCCGCCGAGGCGCTCGCGGCGGGGCTGCTCGCGCAGCCGGAAGCCGCACCGATCGCCGGGCTGTTCGCGCACCCATTCGCGGGCGGCCGGCTGCCGGCCATCGGCCTCCTCGCGTTCTCGGCCGCGCTCGCCCTGGCCGGGCTGCGGCTGACGCTGCGTCCGCAGGCGCTCGAGTGCGGGATGTTCTGGGCGCTGGTGGCCGCGCTGCTCGCCTTCGGCGCCGCCGCGCCGGCCTCGGCCTCGATCGCGCTCGCCGGCGCGGGGCTCGTGCTGCTCGTCTCGCTCGTCGAGACCTCCCACGCGATCGCGTACGGCGACGAGCTGACGGGACTGCCGAGCCGCCGGGCGCTGACCGAGAGCCTGCTGCGGCTGGAGGGCGCCTACACGATCGCGATGGTGGACATCGATCACTTCAAGGTCTTCAACGACACGTACGGCCACGACGCCGGGGACCAGCTCCTGAGGATGCTCGGCGCGCGTCTGGCCGAGGTGGGCGGCGGCGGCCGCCCCTTCCGCTATGGCGGCGAGGAGTTCGCGGTGATCTTCAGCGACACGCCGCTCGATGATGCGCTGCCGCACCTCGAGACGCTGCGGCAATCGATCGAGTCGACGGGCTTCTACCGCGCCAAGCGCACCGGCCGCAACCGCGTGTGTACGTAGTTACGAGGAGCGTCGGCGGTGGGTCGAGGAGCGGCACGGGTTTCCCGGGCCGCTCCGAGCGTTGGGGGTTTGGGGGCCATGTCGGGGCCCCCCACGATCATTGGCGCTCCTCGATCTCGGCCTCAGCGCCCGCGCATCGCTTGCCATACCGACTCCGGCGTCAGCGGCATGTCGAGGTGGTGCACGCCAAGCGGGGCCAGCGCGTCGACGACCGCGTTCACCACCGCGGGCGGCACGCCGATGTTGCCGGCCTCGCCGAGGCCCTTGGCGCCGAGCGGATTGCGCGGCGTCGGCGAGTGCGCGTGGTGGACCTCGGCGCGCGGCACGTCGGCGGCGCGCGGCACCGCGTAATCCATCAGCGTCCCCGACAAGAGATGGCCCTCGGCGTCGAAGCGCACGGCCTCCATGGCGATCTGGCCCCACGCCTGCGCCAGCGACCCGTCGAGCTGACCGTCGGCGAGCAGCGGGTTGACGATCGTGCCGGCGTCGTCGATCCACACCAGCCGCTCCAGGACGAACTCGCCTGTCTCGCGCTCGACGCGCACCGCCGCCACGACGGCGCCGCCACTCCACACCTCGTGCTCCGGCGCCAGCACGTGGCTGGCCTCGAGCCCCGGCTCCTCGCCGGCCGGCAGCGGCCCGCGCCAGGCGAGCCGCGCGACGTCCGCCCAGCGAACGAAGCGGTCCGGCACGCCGGCCACGGCGAAGCCGCCCGTGGCGAGCCGCACGTCCTCGGCGTGCGCCTCGAGCAGGTGCCCCGCGAGCCGGCGTGCCTTGGCCACGACGGCCTCGGCCGCGTGAACGAGCGCGCCGCCGCCGAGCGCGGTGCTGCGGCTGCCGAACGTCCCGACGCCCCGGCCGATGGCGGCCGTGTCGCCGTGGCGGACCTCGATCACTTCGGGCTCCACGCCGAGGCGATCGGCGACGATCTGCGCGAACACCGTCTCGTGGCCCTGCCCGTGGGCGCTCGAGCCCGTCGCCGCCGTCACGCGCCCGTCGGCCTGCACGCGCACGAGACCGCTTTCCCAGCCGAGCGCCGAGGGCTCGACGTAGACGGACAGGCCGACGCCGACGAGCTCGCCGCGCGCACGACGCTCCGCCTGCGCGCGACGCAGCGCCGCGTAGTCGGCCGCCGCCAGCACGCGCGCGAGCAGCTCGGGATAGTCGCCGGAGTCGTAGCTTTGTCCCGTCGCCGTCGCGAACGGAAACCGCTCCGGCGGGACGAGATTGCGGCGCCGCATCTCGGCCGGATCCAGCGCCAGCGCGCGCGCCGCCTCGTCCACCAGCCGCTCGATGAGGAACGCGGCCTCCGGCCTCCCCGCGCCGCGATAGGGCCCGACGGGCGGCGTGGTGGTGAACGCGCCGATCGCCTCGATGTCCACGTCGGCGATCGCGTATGGGCCCGGCAGGCAGCGGACGTGATTGCGCGGCGTCCCCATCGCCGTGTAGCCGACGCTCGGGCCGAGCGGACACACGATGCGCGCACGCAATCCGAGGATGGCACCGTCGGCGGCGACGGCCAGCTCGCCGCGCGCGGCGGCGCCTCGACCATGGTGCGTGGTCAGCAAATCCTCCACGCGCGTCGAGATCCACTTGACCGGCCGGCCGAGCCGCCGCGCGAGCCACGGGATCAGCACCTCCTCGCGATACGGCCCGCCCTTCACGCCGAAGCCGCCGCCGACGTCGGGCGCGATCACGCGCACGCGCTCGGGCGCCAGGCCCAGCAGCCGCGCCACCTCGTCGCGGATCCGGTGGGGCACCTGCGTCGAAGACCAGATGGTGAGCGCGCCGTCCTCCCAGCGCGCGGCGACGGCGCGCGGCTCGAGCGGCACGCCGGCCAGCCGCGTCTGGCGAACGTCGAGCGTGACGACGCGGTGGGCGGCGGCGAACGCCCGCTCGGGGTCACCGGCGCTCACGGTGTACGCGAAGCAGCGGTTGTCGTCGCGGCCGACCACCGGCGGCGCGCCGGCCGCCAGCGCGGCGTCGGGCTCGGCGACGCCGGGCAGCGGCGTCCACTCGACGCGGACGAGCCCCGCGGCGTCGTGGGCGAGCACCGCCGAGTCCGCGACGACCACGGCGACCGGCGTCCCCTGGCACCGTACGACGTCGTCCGCGACGTAGAGCATCTCCGGCACCACCATGCCCTCGATGGCGCGGATCATGCCGATGGGCGGGAACGCGTCGACATCGGCGCCGACGACGACGGCCACCACGCCCGGCGCCTTCCGAGCGGCGTCCACGTCCAGCGCGGCCACGCGCGCGTGGGCGTGCGGGCTCCGCACGAAGACGACGTGCGCCACGCCGTCGATCCGGAGGTCGTCGAGGAACCGGCCCTGGCCGCGCAGCAGCGGCGGGTCCTCGCGGCGACGCATGGCGCGGCCGACGTGGGTCATGGGGCCTCGAATTGTACAATCACGCCCATGCCCCGCGCGTGGGGTGGTATCGCGCTGGCCGCCGCCCTCCTGGGCGCCCCGGCGGACGCCGCCGCCCAGGTCTTCATCGACGCGTCGTCGCGGCCGTCACGTGGAACCTCGTGCAGCGGCACGGCGAGCGCCCGACGAAGAGGACGCTCGCCCTCTTCTGGCCCGCCGAGATCGCGGGCGCCACCGCGCCCGGCCCCGCCGATCCCGCTCTCGTGAACTACCTCGAGTCCCGCGGCTTCTCGGTGACCGCCTCGGGGCGGCTCGCGCTGCGCGCGCGCAGCCAGAGCCAGCTCGGGCTGCCGACGCCGGCCGACGATCTGCCCGTGAGCGCGTCGTACGTCTCGTTCGTGCGCCGTGACGCGCCGCCGCAGGCCGGCACCGGCTCGCTCGTCTGGATTCCGCCCACGCCGCAGATGGGCGATCAGCGCTGGGTGCTGAACCTCACGCTCCCGATGCGCGGCCTCATCGGCCCGAAGCCGGCGACGTGGCTGGAGGAGCTCTTCTGGGGCCGCCGCAACACGCTCGCGCTGTCGTGGGGGGACGTCGGCTCGATCGCGTTCTATCCGCTCTATCACGAGCACCGCGACCGGATCGTGCATCTCGCGCCCGAGTACTCGCGGCTGTTCGTGAACTTTCCCGACGCCGACCACCTGCGCATCGAGCAGATCGAGCCCGCGAGCGCCACGCGGCGCGGCAGCCGGTTGCGCGCCGGAACGGAGGTCGTCTCGCTGCCGCTCAACACGGTGGACGCCGCGCCGCAGGTGCTCAAGGTGAATTACGCCTACTACCGCGGCGTCTTCTCGTGGCGGCCGGTGCTGATCTCGATCGGGTTGCTGATCCTGGGCAATCTCGCGGGGCTCTGGATGATCAGCGGCGAGGTGCGCCGGTTCGTGCGCTCGCGGCTGCGCGTGGGCCGCGAGCACGCCGAGCGCGAGCGAACCCTCACGCCCGAGCGGCTCGCGGAGATCAAACCCGGCCAGTCCACGTACGACGACGTGGTGCGGCTGTGCGGGCTGCCGGACGAGGAGCATCGCCGCGTCGCCGCCGCCGATCGCCGCACCCTCGTCTACCGCGAGATGCACCGCCGGCCGGAGCGTCGGCTGAGCGTCGGCTGGCTCACCGCCGTGCGCCACTGGGACATCGAGCGGCACGAGGTCGAGATCGAGCTGGACGACGACCGCGTCGAAGACGTCGTCTTTCACGTGCGCCGCTCGCGCGCGAACGCGCCGGATTGAGCCCTATCCTCCGCTCCCCGCTCGCCTCCTGGTTCGCCGGTCCGGCGGCGCGCCGCCGGTTCACGCGACAAGTCATCGGCCGCCGCGTCGCGTTGCTGAGCGC
>QHSB01000634.1 GCA_003220335.1 Candidatus Rokuibacteriota bacterium | reverse complement strand
GGCTCTTACATCGGCCAGACGGGCCGCACGTCCACGTAGCCGCCCTCGGAGATGGGCACCTTCTTCGCCCACTCCAGCGCCTCCTCACGCGAAGCGCACTCCAGCAGGTAGAAGCCCCCCAGCGCCTCCTTCGTCTCGGCGAAGGGGCCGTCGGTGACCAGAGGGTGGCCGGCCTTGACGCGCACGCGGCGCGCCTCGGCCTCTGGGCGGAGCCGTTCGGCCGGTCTTGGTGTCGCTTCCGATGAGCAGCAAGTAGCGCATAGCGCCTCCTCACACTTAGGATGTTACGGACCTGTCACCCATTACGACGCCAATGGACCGCTCGAATCGACAGCCGGGGAAGATCAATTCTCCTTCCGCGATCGAGCCAATGTGGCGATGAGAGCCGTCACGCGAATGACAGCAGCCGCGCGAGCCCAAGCGTGTCGAGGTGCAATCTCCTGATTCTAAAGAACGCCCTGGGCCGCGCGAACCGGCACTCTGGTTGCACCGTCGGGTCGGTAGTTAGTCACAGAAAGACCTCTTTCCGACAAAGGCAAACCCGTCGTGAGGCGGGGACGCAAAGCCACGGGTCAGGCGTCGTGAGCGCCTGACAGCCGGGCTGCCGAAGAAGAGAGGGCCTCTCGGCTCTTCCGGAAAGACGGCTTTCCAGGAAGGAAGAGCCGATGGGTTCAGCGTGGTCTCGGTTCCTTGCGCGTCCAGTGGTTCTCCTGGCCGTCACGAGTTCTATGTTTGCGGTGACCTGCTTCACGCGTACCGAATCGGTGTCCGCACAGGGCCCCGCTCGCATTCCCACCGTTCAGGTCGAGGGCGTACTGGAGCATCTGCACGAGGACTGGCCCACAGAAAGTCGCAACCTTTACTTCCTCAAGACCATGGGCGGAGAGCGGCTGTCACTTCATTTCGCCGCGGGCCCGCCGAGCCACGTCTTGACCGGCCACCGGATCCGCGTCAGAGGACGCCGGGTGGGTCAGACCCTCACTCTGGATCCCGGCGCGGGTGTCGAGCTGCTCAACCTGGACGGCACGAGCATCCCGGCTGCGCCAACCACGTCGGCGGCGGTCCTTCCGAATACCCTTGGGGCACAGCGCACGGTCGTCATCCTGGTCAACTTCCAGGACAACCCGATTCAGCCCTACACGCTCGCTGATGCACGGAGCGTTATCTTCGGCACGACAAGCAACTTCTTCTTGGAGAACTCCTACCAGCAGACCTGGCTGAGCGGCGATGTCGTTGGCTGGTATACCATCCCGATGGCCAGCACGGTCTGCGACATCCCGAGCCTCGACAGCTACGCAGAATCCGCCGCCACCGCCGCCGGGATCAATTTATCCGCCTACACGCACCGCGTGTATGTCTTTCCTCCAAACGCCTGTGGCTGGACAGGGTCAGCGACGGTCGGCGGCAATCCCTCACGCGCCTGGATCAACGGGAGCCTTGAATTGGCCGTCGCTGGCCATGAGCTGGGGCATAATCTCGGCCTCCTGCACTCGCACTCCTTGGTGTGCGACGGCACGACCATGGTGGGCACGTGTACGACGCTCGAATACGGTGACGGCCTGGACATCATGGGATGGTCGGTCTCCGGGCACTTCAGCGCCTTCCAGAAGGAGCGGCTGGGGTGGTTGAACGGCGGCGTCTCCCCGCCCATCACCACGGTCACCGCCAGTGGCACCTACCACCTCGACCCTTACGAACCGACAGGGACCAACCCCAAGGCGCTGAAGCTCCTCAAGCGCACGGATCCCACGACGGGGGCTCGCGAATGGTACTACGTGGAATTCCGTCAACCGGTGGGGTTCGACAGTTACCTCGCCACCGTCATAGGTCCGTACCAGCTCCTCAGTAGCAACATCCTGAACGGCGTGCAGATCCGCTGGGGTTCGGAGTCGAGCAGCGACAGCAGCCGCCTCCTGGATATGACGCCGGGCAGCGTGGACCCCTACAGCGGCATCGTCGACCTCTACACCAACGACCCCGCGCTCACCCTCGGCAACAGCTTCTCCGACCCGGACGCCGGCGTGACGATGACCATCGCCTCCGTGGGCTCCAGCGGGGCCAACGTGTCGGTGATCCTGACGACGCCGACCTGCGCCCGCGCCAACCCGACCGTCGCGGTCGCGCCGTCCCCGGGCCCAGCCGTCCTCGCCGGTACTGCCGTGACCTACACGGTCTCAGTCGCGAACAACGACGGCACGGGTTGCGCCGCGTCTACCTTCAGCCTGCGGACGATGGTGCTGCTGACCGGCTGGACCGCCGCGTTCGGCGCGCCGACGCTCACGCTGAGTCCTGGCGCCAGCACCTTCACCACCTTCACCGTGACCTCTCCACCCTCGGTCACCGGTAACTCCTACACCTTCCCGGTGATAGCGACGAACAGCATGAACAATTCCTACGCCGCGACAGGCTCGGCAGCGTACGTCATCGGCTCGACCATCGCGGGGTCCGCTCTCGATGTCTCCGTGTCGACCGACAAGCTCAACTACATCAGCAATCAGACCGTCTCCGTCACCGCCCGAGCGAGGTCCGGGGCATCACCGGTCTCGAACGCCAGCGTGACGTTCACTGTGACAAGATCGGACGGCACCGCGGTGAGCCAGACCGCCGCGACCGATTCGACGGGTTCAGCCGTGGGGAAGTTCAGGCTCAAGAAGCAAGATCCCGCTGGCGGCTACAAGGCGCGCGCAGACGTGGCGAAGACGCCGTGTATACAGGGCGGCGAAGGCTTCGGTGAGGTCATCCTTGTCCGGAACACTGCCGTCTTTCCAGTTCCACTGGGTGAGGTCCATCTGGTCCTTGGAACCGCCCCCCGTGAAGATGCTCGAGAGCGCCGTCCCGCAGGGGTTCCCCGAGCAGGTGCCACCCACCAGGGTGATGGTCTCCGTGGAGGCGGCGGTGTCCGCGCAGTTGCCGCTGTGGAAGAGTTGGAACGTCACGGTACCCGTGGGCGTGGGACCACCGCCGGCAGGGTTCTTCGTGACGACTGCCTGGTCTCGCACCGCCACCGAGGCCGCACCGGCCAGGTCGATCAACGAATCGGTGACCTCGGCGCCGGTCGACGCGTTGAGGATGTGCGTCGCGATGGACGACTGGAACTTGTTCACGGTCAGCGGCTCACAGGTACTCGTCACCGGCGTGCGGTAATTGCTATCGCCGTTGTAGGTCGCTTGATAGGAGAGGGAACCGGGGAGCGGGACGAAGGCGGTCGAATTCGCCCTCGCATCCGTCGCTCCAACCGTCAAGAGGACGGTCTCCGAGGTGAAGGTCCCCGTGCAGTCGATGCTGCCGAAGAGCTTGAAGGTCACGTTACCCGTGGGCAGGGGCGCGCCTGCCGTCCCCGTGACGATGGCCAGATCGTGGATCGTCGTATTCGGGGCGACCGACTTGCCCTGAAGATCGGGATCTGAATTATCAGCAGCCGAATGGATCTCGGTCCTGATCGCGGCCGCGCACTGCTCGAAGCTTCCGAGCGTGAAGTCCTTGAGCACCGCGGTGATCGACTGCGACGAACGCGTCTCGACCGCGAACGTGGGGAAGCACTCCCCGCCGAGGCCGATGGCCGTCAGATCCAGGCCACCTTCGAAGAAACCGACGACCGGATACGACCCGGTCGGTGCGCCAGACTTGGAGGTGAAGTCCGGATCGAGGGCGGACACCACACTCCCGTTCGTCGCCGCGCACGCGCTGTCGGTAGGATCACAGACGCCGTTCGCGCCGGCGGTGTTGTTGATGAGCTGTGTCAAGGTCACACTGCCGTCGCTGTTCACGCTCGCGACGACGAACACCTGGATATTCGAGGTACCGCCGCCGTTGACGAAGTTGCTGAGGATCAGGACGTCGCCCACCGCGTGGTGAGCCGGGTTACCGGAATTGTCCTGAAACGTCCCATCACTCTTGAGGCTCACGGCGTTCTGGAAGAACCAGAAGCCGATCTGGGCGTCGCCATTGACCGCGAGGCGGTTGGCGCCAAAGTAGAGGATCTTGTGGCCGGCCCTGGGGCCCGACGTCGGCGTATACAGGGCGGCGAAGGCTTCGGTGAGGTCATCCTTGTCCGGAACACTGCCGTCTTTCCAGTTCCACTGGGTGAGGTCCATCTGGTCCTTGGAACCGCCCCCCGTGAAGATGCTCGATGGCGAGAGGTCGACCACCAGGTCCGATATTGCCGCGGCATGGTTGCCGACCCCGGGCGTGGCTTTCGTACATCCCAGAACCCCGTCGGCCGGGCAGGTGTAGAGATTGTCCCAGTCGTCTCCTGTGCATCCGATCGTTCCGCCGAATGACCCCCCGCACGTAGCCGCCTTCGCATCACCGTCGAGCTGGAAGATGCCGTCGTTATGGGTGGCGAGCGCGGGCGTTGCGCCGAGGGCCATGGCGGCGAGCAAGACCATGAGTCGGGTGGTGGATATCAGAACAGTCCGCAGCTTCATAACGTCGCGCCTCCAAGGGAGGGTGTGCATCCCTCGTGGGGGTCCAGTCGGGTCTCGGTGGACCTCTGCGCGGCCCCGGGTTGGAAGAGGCCCTCTGAGGGGCTCTCGTTTACGCCGTCCTCACCTCGGCCGGGCGCGACGGCCGGATGATCTCGAGGTGAGGTTGCCCACACCTCGGGCACTTCAGCTCCAGGAGCACCTGCCCCGACTCGAGCTCGTTGACGATGTCACCCAACCGTCGGTTGCATCCAAGGCAGCGGAGCTGGTGCTGTGCCGGTGGGGCCACGACCAACCCTCCCTGGAGCGGGTGCTATCAGGGGAACTACGTAGAGTGGAAAGACCTGACTCCACACTAATGCGACTGTCAATAGGCCGCGGCCTGCGTCACGCAATGACCGCCGGTTCTGGCTCGGGGCGGCCCGGAGGACCCCGTGGCGCGCCTCGATTTCGCTCCGCCCGCTAAATCCGCGGAGATCCCGGCACAATCGCGAGGTGGATGGGATTCACGCCGGGCACGTGGCCGGCGAGCATGTGGATCGCGTCCTCGGCCTGCTCGAGGGGCAGCGAGAGCGTGTGCATCTTCGCGAACGGGTAGCGGCCGGATTCGATGATGTCGATCGCGCGGAACGTCTCGTCGACCGGCATGCTGAGGACGCCGCGGATCGTCAGCTCCTTGTAGATGACGTCGTCGACGGCAACGTCCTGCGCGGGGCGTAGGCCCTTGAGCCCGGCCACGACGATGCGCCCCTTCCGGACGGCGATGGCCACGGCGTGATTCAGCGACTGCGGCGCGTAGGGCGTGGTGTCGACGACGACCTCGGCGCCGCCGCCCGTCGCGTCGCGCACGCTCGTCACCACGTCGTCCTTCTCGACGTCGATCGCGGCGTCGGCCCCCAGCTCACGCGCGAGCGCCAGCTTGGCCGCGTCGCGGCCGAGCCCGGTGATGACGATCTGCCGGGCGCCGGCGGCGCGCGCGGCGATGACGCAGCAAAGCCCGCGTTGCCCGGCACCCAGGATCACGACGCGGTCACGCGGCCCCGTGCCGGGAACCGAGCCGGCCCACGAGAGCCCGGCCGCGAGCGGGTTGAACATCACCGCGACGCCGGCAGGCAGCGTCGGGTCCATCTTCTTCATCACGGAGTACGGCGACAGGTACATGCGCTCGGCGTAGCCGCCCCAGAGGT
>QHSB01000633.1 GCA_003220335.1 Candidatus Rokuibacteriota bacterium | reverse complement strand
CTCGACCGGATGACCGAATTCGCGAATCGGGTCCGCAGCGGCGCGTGGACGGGGCACACCGGAAAGCGCATCCGCAACGTCATCAACATCGGCATCGGCGGCTCCGACCTCGGGCCCGTGATGGCCTACGAGGCGCTGAAGCACTACAGCGATCGCGCCTTGACCTTCGGCTTCGTGTCCAACGTCGACGGCACCGATTTCGCCGAAGCGGTCCTCGACCTCGACCCGGCGGAGACGCTCGTCATCGTCGCCTCGAAGACGTTCACCACGCTGGAGACGATGACCAACGCGCAGAGCGCGCGTGCGTGGCTGCTCGAGGCCTTCGGCGGCGACGTCAAGGCCGTGGCCAGGCATTTCGTCGCGGTGTCGACGAATGCGGAAGAGGTGGCCAGGTTCGGCATCGATACCGCCAACATGTTCGGGTTCTGGGACTGGGTGGGCGGACGCTATTCGATGGACTCGGCCATCGGCCTGTCGACGATGCTCGCGATCGGCCCGGAGAACTTTCGAGCCATGCTGGATGGCTTCCACCAGATGGACGAGCACTTCCGCACCGCGCCGTTCGAGCGCAACCTGCCGGTGCTCCTGGGCCTGTTGGCCGTCTGGTACAACGACTTCTTCGGTGCGCAGACGGTGGCCGTGTTGCCGTACGAGCAGTACTTGAGGCGCTTCCCGGCCTATCTGCAGCAATTGACGATGGAGAGCAACGGCAAGCACGTCACCCTCGACGGCGGCCGCGTCGTGTGCGACACCGCCCCCATCTACTGGGGCGAGCCCGGGACCAACGGTCAGCACTCGTTCTACCAGTTGATCCATCAAGGGACGCGGCTCATTCCGTGCGATTTCATCGCGTTCGCGCAGGCGCTCAATCCCCTCGGCCGACACCACGATATCTTGTTGGCGAACGTCTTTGCGCAGAGCGAGGCCCTGGCCTTCGGCAAGACGTCCGAGCAGGTGAAGGCGGAGGGCACGCCGGACTGGCTCGTGCCGCATCGGGTCTTCGACGGCAACCGGCCGTCGAACACGATCCTCGCCGAGCGCCTCACCCCGGAAACGCTCGGCACGCTCGTCGCCCTCTACGAGCACAGCGTGTTCACCCAGGGCGTCATCTGGCAGATCGATTCGTTCGACCAGTGGGGCGTCGAGCTCGGCAAGGTGCTGGCCCAGCGCATCATTTCCGAGGTGGCGAGCACCTCTGCGCCCACGCTCGGTCACGACAGCTCGACGAACGCCCTGATCCGTCGCTTTCGCGCGCTGAGGGCGCGCGCATGAAGGCCCTCGGCTTCGACCGGCCGCTGCATCTGCTGCCCTTCGACCACCGCGGCTCGTTCCAGACGAAGATGTTCGGTTGGCAGGGGCGGCTGACCCCCGAACAGACGGGACAGATCGCGGGCGCCAAGCGCGTGATCTACGACGGCTTCACGGCGGCCCTCGCGGCCGGCGTGCGGGCGGACGAGGCGGGCATCCTCGTGGACGAGCAGTTCGGAGCGTCCATTCTTCGCGATGCCGCGGCCCTCGGCTACACCACGGCGTGTCCCGCCGAGAAGAGCGGGCAAGAGGAGTTCGACTTCGAGTACGACGAACACTTCACCGACCACATCGAGGTGATCGACCCGACCTTCTGCAAGGTGCTGGTGCGCTACAACCCGGAGGGCGATCAGGCCCTGAACCGGCGGCAGGCGGCGCGCCTGAGGCGGCTCTCCCAGTACCTGCACGACCACAGTCGCAGCCGATTCATGTTCGAGCTGCTCGTGCCCCCGGAACAGCGGCAGGTCGATGGCGTCGGGGGAGACACGAAGGCCTACGACCTGGAGGTGCGGCCACGGCTGATGGTCCAGGCCATCCAGGAGCTTCAAGACGCGCAGGTCGAGCCCGACATCTGGAAGGTCGAGGGACTCGACCGGTACCAGGATTGCGAGACGATCGTCGCCACTGCGCGCCGCGGCGGTCGCGACCACGTGGGCTGCATCATCCTGGGCCGCGGCGAGGATGCCAGGAAGGTGCGCGACTGGCTGACGACGGCCGCGCGAGTCCCGGGATTCATCGGCTTCGCGGTGGGCCGGACCGTGTTCTGGGATGCGCTCGTGGCGTGGCGAGCCCGGAAGACGACGCGGGAGGAAGCCGTGGCCGAGATCGCGCGCCGCTACAAGGAGTTCGTCGATACCTTCGAGACGGCCCGTGCGCTGTCGGCCACCAGGACGGAGTGACAGACCATGCAGCTTGGAATGATCGGCATCGGCCGGATGGGCGGAAACATGACGCGTCGCCTGATGCGCGCCGGGCACGAGGTCGTCGTGTACACGACCACCGCGACGGCACGGGACGCCTTCGCGAACGAAACCGGCGCCATCGCCGCCTCCTCGCTCGAGAACCTGGCCGAGCGGCTCAAGCGGCCGCGCGCGATCTGGCTGATGGTGCCCGCGGCCGCGGTTGATCCCACGCTCGACGGGCTTGGGCAAGCCCTCGACAAGGGCGACATCCTGATCGACGGCGGCAATTCGTACTACGTCGACGACATCCGACGAGCCAGAGCATTTGCTGCCCGCGGCGTGCACTACGTCGATTGCGGGACGAGCGGCGGCGTGTGGGGACTGGAACGCGGGTATTGCCTGATGATCGGCGGCGACAAGGCGGTGATCGAGCATCTCGATCCGATCTTCGCCACGCTGGCGCCCGGCCGGGAGGCGGCGCCGCGGCTGCCGGGACGCGAGCGGGTCGGCGGCACGGCCGAGCACGGCTATCTGCACTGTGGGCCGCCCGGCGCCGGCCATTTCGTGAAGATGGTTCACAACGGCATCGAGTACGGCGTCATGGCCGCCTACGCCGAGGGCCTGAACATCCTGCATCACGCCAACGCCGGCCGATCCGAGCACGCGGTCGACGCGGAGACGACGCCGCTGCGTCATCCCGAGGAGTATCAGTACGACTTCGACCTGCGCGACGTCGCCGAGCTCTGGCGTCGCGGCAGCGTGATCGCCTCATGGCTGCTCGATCTCACCGCGGGCGCGTTGCTCACCGACCCCGACCTCTCGGCATTCGCGGGACGGGTCTCCGACTCGGGCGAGGGGCGCTGGACGATCAAGGCCGCCGTTGACGAGGCGGTGCCGGCGCCGGTGCTGACCGCGGCGCTCTACGAGCGGTTCAGCTCGCGCGGCGAGTCCGATTTCGCCAACAAGGTGCTCTCCGCCATGCGCTACGGCTTCGGCGGCCATCACGAGCAGGCCGGCCGGTGACCGCGCGCCATCAGGTCGTCTTCCTGGTCGACGTGGACAACACGCTGATCGACAACGATCACATCACCGCGGATCTCAAGCGCCACCTCGAGCGCGCGATCGGCCGCGAGCGGCAGGAGCGATACTGGGCCATGTTCGAAGAATTGCGGGGTGAGCTCGGGTACGCCGACTACCTGGGCGCGCTGCAGCGCTATCGGGTGGCGCATCCGCGTGATCCACACGTGCTCACCGTCTCGGCGTTCATGGTGGATTACCCGTTCGCGAATCGTCTCTACCCGAACGCGCTCGACGTGCTGGAGCGGTTCCGCGCCTGGGGACCGACGGTCATCCTCTCCGATGGCGACGCGGTGTTTCAACCGCGCAAGATCGAGCGCTCAGGATTACACGAGGCTGTCGACGGGGACGTCCTGATCTACATCCACAAGGAGCGCGAGCTCGACGACGTCGAGCAGCGGTATCCCGGGCACCACTATCTCCTGGTGGACGACAAGCTCCGCATCCTGACCGCCGTGAAGCGCGTGTGGGAAGGCCGAGTCACCACGGTCTTCGTGCGACAGGGCCACTACGCGCACGAGCCGCAGGTGGTGGCCACCCATCCGCCGGCCGACCTGACGATCGAGCGCATCGGCGACCTGCTCGCGTACGACCTGGCCACGCTCCTGGCCGCGGCGTCGCCGCCGAAGCATCCGATCGCCACGAGGGCATGATGACCAACGCGCAGGCCGATGCCCTGGTCTTCTTCGGGGCCACGGGGGATCTCGCCTACA
>QHSB01000632.1 GCA_003220335.1 Candidatus Rokuibacteriota bacterium | reverse complement strand
GGCGACATCTGCCTTTCAGGCACGGCCTACGATCAGATCGAGGGCAAGCTTCCGTTCGCGTTCGAGTTCAGCGGTGAGCACACGGTGAAGAACATCGCGAGGCCGGTCCGCGTCTATCGCCTCCATCTCGAGCCCCGTGCGCCGAAGACGTCAGCGAGGGCCGGGGGCGTCGACCGACGAGCGTCGATTCGAGTCGCCGCGATTCTGGCGATCGTGATGCTGCTGGGCGCCGGCGGCTGGGCGAGCTGGCGCTGGCTCGGGCCTTCCGAGTCGGCCGGGCTTGCCTTGCCGGACAAGCCTTCGGTGGCCGTGCTGCCGTTCGCGAATGTGAGCCAGGACCCGACGCAAGAATACTTCAGCGACGGCGTCACCGAAGACCTGATTACCGGTCTCTCGAAGATGTCGGGTCTGTTCGTGATCGCCCGGAACTCTGTCTTCACGTACAAGGGCAAACCGGTGAACGTACGCGAGGTGGGCCGTGACCTCGGTGTGCGGTATGTCCTGGAAGGCGGCGTGCAGCGTGCGGGTAATCGAGTGCGGATCACCGCTCAGCTGGTGGACGCGAGATCGGGATATCACATCTGGGCCGAGCGCTACGACCGCGAAGTGGGCGACATCTTCGCCCTGCAGGACGAGGTCACACAGCAGATCGTCCGAGCCCTGGCCGTCAAGGTCACCCAGGCTGAGAAGATTCGCATCGGCCGGCCGCCCACGGGTGTGCTCGAGGCCTACGACCTGGTGCTTCGGGGCCATGACGAGCGAAAGCATACGACGCGCGCAAGCAGTGCCGAGGCGCGGCGGCTCTTCACACAGGCGCTCGAGCTCGATCCCCAGTATGCGGGGGCCTACGCAGGCTTGGGCTGGACGCTTCTCCAGAGCTGGCAGTTTCTTTGGAGTACTGAGCGGGAGACTCTCGAGCGGGCCCGTGAGCTCGCCGAGCGGGCCATCGCTCTGGACAACACGCTGGCCGACGCCTACCGTCTGTTGGGACAGATCTATCTGTGGGAGAAGGCGCACGACCGCGCCATCGCCCAGGCAGAGCGTGCCGTCGCATTCGCGCCGAACGACGCCGACAGCTACGAGACACTGGCGGAAATACTCGGCTGGTCGGGCAGAGCCGAGGACAGCATCCGGCTCATCCGTCAGGCCATGCGTCTAAACCCACGCTACCCGTTCTTCTATTTGTGGACGCTCGGGCATGCGTATTATCTGGCCGACAAGAGGCAAGAGGCCCTGGACGCCTTCGGCCAGATCGTGCAGCGGAATCCCAACTTCGTTCCGGCGTATGCGTATCGAGCCGTTGTCCTGAGCGAGCTTGGACGGGCAAAGGAAGCACGGCAGGCGTGGGACGAGGCGACCCGCATCAGCCCGGGCGCATCGATGTCGAATCTCCGTGACCGGCTTCCCTACAAGCGACCTGCCGATCTGGACCGCCTTCTCACCGCCGCGCATCGCGCCGGCATGCAGTGAAGCCGCACGACGCCGGGAGTGTCTGGACCCGACCAAAGTAAGGAGTATCCCAACCCGACTAACGTCGGGTAGCAGGGGCCCGCCTGACCACAGTACCCTCCTCGACGACGGATTCGATTCCAACGTTCGCCGACGACAGCGAGGACTCGAGATGGATCTTCAGGTGGTGCTCGAACGCGAGACCGACGGCATCGCTGACCGGTGCCGGGCCGACAGCGAGTTCGACCTTCTGGAAGCGCTCCGGCATCGCGAGCCGATGGCGGCGGAGCGTCTCATCACTCGGTTTGGGCAGCGTGCGTATCGCCTTGCCAGCCGCATCACCGGGAACGATCAAGACGCGGAGGAGGTCGTGCAGGACGCATTGTGTACCGTGGTGCGAAAGATCGATACCTTCCGCGGCGAGTCGGCCTTCGGGTCCTGGCTCTACCGCATCGTGGCGAACGCGGCCTACCACAAGCTCCGCGGCCGGCAGAGACGCTGGCGAGAGCTTTCGTTGGATGACGTCCTGCCGCGGTTCGATGCGAACGGCTGCCACATCGCCCCCGTGGCCGACTGGTCGTCGCGCGTGGACAATCCTGCCATGCAGGCCGAGTTGCGGACGGCGCTGACCGCGGCCATCGGCGAATTGC
Organism: Candidatus Rokuibacteriota bacterium; assembly: GCA_003220335.1. Taxonomy (GTDB): domain Bacteria; phylum Methylomirabilota; class Methylomirabilia; order Rokubacteriales; family CSP1-6; genus AR12. The sequence goes on along the minus strand of QHSB01000632.1, from coordinate 3,176 downwards.
CCGCGACCTACCGGAGCGTGCTGGTGCTCCGCGACGTCGAAGGACGGTCGAATCTGGAGATCGCGCAGGCGCTCGGGCTCAGCGTCCCCGTCGTGAAGACGCGCGTGCATCGCGCCCGGTTGTTCCTCCGGAAGCGACTGGGCGGCTTCATGACGACGATGGACGCACCGACCGCCATCGCCTACGCTTCATGAGGACGACCGCGGTCAGCCAAATCACGTACTTGAAATCGTGGGCCGCCGACCGTTAGGGGTGACCGAACCCGACGAAGGTAGGGTAGACACCCACCATCCGGCCAACTAGCATTACCGCGACTCTGACCGGTGCCGAAGACCGGCCATCACACATGGGCACGCACGACGAGCGGGTGGTCTGCATCGTGGACGATGACGCGTCGCTGCGTCGCTCCCTCAGGAATCTCCTGATGTCGGTCGGCTTTCTCGTCGAGACGTTCGAGTCGGCGGAAGCCTTCCTGGAGGCGGCCGGTCGAGATAGTATCGGCTGCGGCTGCGTGGTGCTCGATGTGCGAATGGCCGGAATGAGCGGCCTCGACCTCATGAGACATCTGGTCGCCGCCGGCTCGCGCATCCCGGTGGTCATGCTGACGGCTCACGCCGACGAGGAGACGCGCCGCCGATCGCTCGAGGCCGGTGCGGTGGCGTTCCTCGAGAAGCCTGTTCGAAGCGCCGCCCTCCTCGACGCCGTACGGACGGCACTCTCCTCGGTGTGATGCTGAAGGGCGGTTGATGCAACGCCATGTCGCCCAGTTCGCTGTCGTCCGATACGGCGTCGCCGTGTTCTGCGTGGCGGTGACGGTGATCGTGGCGCTGTGGCTGCGACCGGTGGTGGTGGCCGCCGCGCAGCTGTTGTTGGTGGCGGTCTTGATCACGGGCTGGGTCAGCGGTCTGCGACCGGCGCTCGTTGCCTGGATGTTGGCCACGTTGGCCTTCGAGTACTACTTCACGCGTCCGTTCGACTCCCTGAAGATCGAATCGGCCGAGCTGCCGCGTCTGGTGATCTTTACGCTGCTGGCCGCGCTGTTGGCCACGATGAGCGCCGCGCGACGCCGGGCGGAGGATGCCCTGACGCATGCCCGGGCGCAGCTCGAGGCGCGAGTGCTCGAGCGGACAGCGGAGCTGGAGCGCAGCAACGAGCGTCTGCAGGGAGCCGCCGCCGAGGCCGTGACTGCCCAGCACCGATTCAGGGACCTGGTCAATTCGGTCGACGGGATCGTCTGGGAAGCAGACGCCACGACCCTTCAGTTCTCGTTCGTGAGCAACCAGGCCGAGCGCATCCTCGGCTATCCGGTGGAACGCTGGGTCTCCGACCCGACATTCTGGGAGGATCACCTCCACCCGGACGATCGCGAGTCGGTGGTGCGGCTCTGTGAAAAATCGCCCGAGAAGCGGGGACACGACCTCGAGTACCGCATGATCGCCGCCGACGGCCGTGTGGTGTGGCTGCGAGACCAGATGACCGTGATGCTGGAAGGTCACCGCCCCGCCCGGCTCCATGGCGTGCTGGTCGACATCACGGAGCGGAAACGGGCGGAGCAGGAGCGCCAGGCGCGCCGCTGGTTCGTGGAGGGCATGGATCGGGTCAATCTGGCGATCCACGGAACGAATGATCTCGAGCAGATGATGAGCGATGTCCTCGACGCCGCGCTGTCGATCTTCGACTGCGATCGTGCATGGCTGGTGTATCCCTGCGACCCGGAGGCCCGCTCGCACGGCGTGAAGATGCAGCGTACGCGCCCGGAATTTCCCGGCCTCTTCCGCGTGGGCGACGAGGTGCCCATGGATCCGGAGGCGGCTGACGTGTGCCGAATCGTGAGGGCGTCGAGCGGTCCCGTGGGATTCGGGCCGGGCTCGGACCACCCGCTGCCGGCAGGGATGGCACAGCGCCTGGGGATCCAGTCCAGGATGGTCATGGCCCTCTATCCGAAGGGGGATCAACCGTACATGTTCGGGCTCAGCCAGTGCTCGTCCCCCCGGATCTGGACACCGCAGGAGGAGCGTCTGATCCAGGCCATCGGTCACAGGCTCACCGACGCGCTGACGAGCCTGTCGATGTTTCGCAGCCTGCGCGAGAGCGAGCAGCGATACCGCTATGTCTTCGACGCCACGGGCGTCGCGATCTGCGAGGAAGACTTCTCCGACGTGAGCCGGGCGATCGATGATCTGCGCGCCGGCGGCGTCCGAGATTTCCGCGATTACTTTGCCACGCATCCCGATTTCGTCCGGCACGCGGCCACGATGGTGAGGGTCGTCGACATCAACGACGTGGGCGTCAGGTTGCTCGCGGCTCGGGACAAGGATGAGCTCCTCGCATCGATCCACAAGGTGTTCGTGCCCGAAACCCGAGCGGTCTTCGTGCAACAGATGGTCGCCATCGCAGAGGGCCGGACGTCGTACGAGTCCGAAGCCGTGATCCGGGCGCTGAACGGCGCGCGGCTGACCGTTCTGCTCACGATGACATTTCCACCTCCGCCCGCTCGCGTCGACCGGGTGCTCGTCACCATCGTCGACATCACCCAGCGCAAGCGCGCGGAATACCTGACCGGACACGTGTTCGAAATCTCGCCTGATGCCGTCTACATCGTGGGGAGAGATTACCGGTATCAGCGCGTCAACGCGGCCTTCGAGCGGCGCTGGAGGATGCCGGCCCAACGGATCGTGGGGATGCGCGTCGACGACCTCGCGGGCAGGGAACCGTTCGAGGAGACGTACCGGCCGAATTTCGATCGATGCTTCGCGGGAGAAGAGGTGAGCTTCGTCGGCTGGTTTCCCACCCCGGCCGGCCGCCAATGTCTGTCGGCGACCTATTCGCCGCTGCGGCCGGACGGCAAGCACGTCGAAGCCGTGCTCGTGATCAGCCGCGACCTCACACAGCACATGCTGGCCGCCGAAGCCCTGGACCAGGCGCAGGCGGAACTCGCGCACGTCACTCGCGTCACGACCCTGGGGGAGCTGGCCGCGTCGATCGCCCACGAGATCAACCAGCCGCTGGCGGCCATCGTGGCCGACGCCAACGCCTCGCTCAACTGGTTGAGGGCGACGGATCCGGACCTCGACATGGTCCGCGACGCGCTGGCCGCCGTCGTGAGCGACGGCCATCGGGCGGGCGACGTGATCCAGCGGATCCGCCACGGGCGACGTGATCCAGCGGATCCGCCA
>QHSB01000618.1 GCA_003220335.1 Candidatus Rokuibacteriota bacterium | reverse complement strand
TCGCCGGCAGGTCCCGGTAATCGAGGTACTCGACGCGGCAGCGGTCCTCGAGCCCTTCCCTCCGGATGCGCTCGGTGGCGTAGGCGGCCTGCGCCCGCGACAGGGTCACCCCGTGCGCACGCACGCCGTAGTGCTGCGCCGCCCAGAGCGACAGGCTGCCCCACCCGCACCCGATGTCGAGCAGGCTCTCGCCGGCCGTGAGCTCGAGCTTGCGACACACCAGGTCGAGCTTGTCGCGCTGGGCCTGCTCCAGCTTGCCGTCGGGATCCCGGTAGTATGCGCAGGTGTAGACCATCAGCGGATCGAGGAACAGCGCGTAGAACTCGTTGGACACGTCGTAGTGATGGGCGATCGCCTTCGCGTCCGCCTCGCGGCTGCGCCGTCTCACGACGCCGCCTCCCGCATTCCGAAGATGCGCCCCAGGACCACGTGACGCCGCGTCGCGCCCGTCCGCAGCGCGGCGCGCACCAGGATGCGCGCGCATGCGTCGGGCAGCTTCGCGAGCTGGCGGCCGAGCCAGCCGGCTTCGCCCGAGCCGTAGCGGCGGACGATCTCGGTCCCGTAGGACGCGAGGTTCGTGCCGCGCCGCAGGTGCGCCTCGACGGCCTCCGCCGCGAGGAGGCCGCTCCGGATCGCGGGCCCGATCCCTTCACCGCTGAGATCTCGCGCCAGGCCCGCGGCATCGCCGACCAGACAGAACCGGTCCCCCGCGAGGCGTCGCGGCGCCCGGCGCCGCACGACGTAGGCGTGGCCGCGAAACGGCTCGAGCGGGAAGTCGGCGGGCAGGCGACCCGACGCGCGCAGGGCCTGGACGAGGGCGTCCCGCCGCCCGGGCAGGTCCGCGTTCGGTCCGGCCACGCATCCGATGCCGATATTGAGGACGTCGGCCTTGGGGAAATACCAGCCATAGCCGGCGAGGTCGTGCTCGACGTAGAGCTCCGGCGCCTCGAAGAGCGCGCCGAGCGCCTCCACCCGGTCGGATGGAAGACGCGTCTCGCTCTCCTGGGCGACCACGACCTCTTCGCGCCCCGAGACCTCGCCGAACGCTCGAGCCACCGGACAGCGGTGGCCGCCGGCCCCGATGACGACGGCGGCCTCGAAGACGCCGCGCTCGCTCACGACGCGGACCCCCTGCGCCTCGCGGCTCACCGCCGTCACGCGGGCGCCCTCGCGCACGTCGGTGCCGGCGGCCCGCGCGCGGTCCAGGAGGTAGTGATCGAACTCCCGCCGGACGATGCCGTAGCTGGCCGGCGTCCGCCAGCGGGTTTCGTGGCGTGCCCCTTCGAACTCGAACCGGCAGGCGGAGAAGGCCTGGATGGTGAGCGGGTACTTCGCCGGATCGACGTCGACGTCGGCCATCGCCTCGGGCGTGACCCAGCCCGCGCACACCTTCACGCGCGGAAAGACGGCGGCATCCAGGAGCAGCGGCCGCAGGCCCGCCCGGGCGAGCTGCCACGCCGCGGTGCTGCCGCCGGGTCCGCCGCCGACGACGATGACGTCGTGTCCAGCCACGTCAGCCTCGCACGAGGGTGACGACGAGCCGCAGCCGATCCAGGGCCGAGACGCGAAGGTCCTCGATCGAGTTCGCGATCCTCATGGCCGCGAACAGGTCGCCCTCGATGTCGATGGCGCCCTCGACATAGGCCTCGGCAAAATTGAGGGGAGAAGGATCGCGCACGAGGCGGATGAAAGTCTGCTGGCGATGCAGGACCACCGTGCACACCGGGGCGCCCCCGAGCATCACCATCGTTCCGTCCCAGAGCCGGAAGGCGACCCCGCGCTCGATGTGGCCGAAGAGCCGATGCAGGATCGTCGCCGCGCTCGAGGCGCCGATCTTCCGCCACATCATCGAGACCAGAGACCGCCGGCCAGATAGCCGCCGTCCACGGCGAGGGTGTGGCCGGTGATATAGCCGGCGTCGTCGGAGGCGAGGAAGAGCGCCGCGCGGGCCACCTCGTCGGCCTCGCCGAAGCGTCCCATCGGGATCCGCTCGACGCGCCGCTGCCGCGCCTCCTCGGGCAGGCTCCGCGTGAGCCGCGTGTCGATCTGGGCCGGCGCGATCGCGTTCACGGCGATATGGTGCCGGGCCAGCTCCACGGCCATCGTCTTCGTCAGCTCGATCACCCCGGCCTTGGCCGCGTTGTAGCCGACGAGGTTCTCGACGCCGCGAAAGCCGTTGATCGACGCGGTGGTGATGATGCGCCCGCCGCCCTGCTTCACCATCTGGCGCGCGGCGGCCTGGCAGCAGAGGAAGACGCCGGTGAGGTTGACGCGCAGCACACGGTGCCACTGGGCCTCGGGATGCTCGAGGAACGGCGCCGAGTGCGCGATGCCGGCGTTGGCGAACATGATGTCGAGGCGGCCCAGCTCCGCGACCACGCGATCCACGAAGGCCTGCACCTGACCGGCGTCGCCGACGTCCACCCCGACGGCGATGGCGCGGCCCCCGCCGTTCACG
>QHSB01000137.1 GCA_003220335.1 Candidatus Rokuibacteriota bacterium | reverse complement strand
AGGAACTGGCCGCTGTCGTCGTGGACGGGCCGCCCACTCGTCAACACCCAGATGCGTTGCCCGTCCTTGCGATAGAACTCGCACTCGCGCCCCTCGATGGCTGTTCCTCGACCATAGGCCAAGAGCAGCGCGTCTCGCTCCTGGGGGCGAACATAGAGTTGCCGTCCGATATCGGTCACGCTCGCCATCAGCTCCTCCGGCGACGCGTAGCCCAGGATGCGGGCCACGGCCGGATTCGAGCTCAGGACACGCCCGTCGGGTGAGACTCGCCACATCCCTTCCAGGGCGTTCTCGTAGATTCCTCGGTAATTCTCCTCGCTTCGCCGGAGCCCTTCGACGGTCGCCTTGAGCCGGTCCGTCATGACGTTGAAGGCGTTGGCCAGCGCCCCAATCTCGTCACGCGCTCGAACGGTGACCTTGCCTTCGAAGTGTCCCTCGGCCACTCGCCGTGCCGCGGCCATCAGCCGAACGATCGGGCCGGTCAAGAGTTGAGCGCCACCGATCGCCGCCACCGCGACGGCGCCGGAGATCAGCACGGCCAGCAGAACCGTGTCTCGCATCTGTGCGCGGATGGGCGCAAGGAACACGTCCTGCGGCTGAAGGAAGACCACCGTCCATGGCTGCGTCGTCATGTTGCTGACCGCTGCGTGCCAAGGGCTCTCGTCCTTCGAAAGGCGCACGGTGAAATACGGCACCGGGCGGCCCGCGTTCGCAAGAGCGTCGGCCAGCCCGGGGGGTCGTCTCGATTCGAACATGCCCTCGCCTGGCTGCCAGGGCGACTGATGGCCATCGGCCAGCACCAACCCGTCGTCACCCAGGACGATCGCGAACGACTCGGGGCCGACCAGCCGATTGTTTTCGACGATCATGTACTGCAAGACCGCGGCGCTGTACCGCTCGCGCAGCACCCCAACGGGCTTCCCGTCGGGCGCCTTCACCGGGCTGCTGAAGGTCAGATATGGCTTGCCGTCGCTCGCCGAGAACTCGAGCCCCGACGCGTGCGGCAGCCCCGTCTCCAGCGCGCCCCGGAAATGCCGCGTGGCGGACTCGTCGAGACCGATGTTCGAGGGCTGAGTGTCGAGGACGATTCGACCATGGAGATCGAGCACCGCGACCGACGAAGTGAACACCGAGTTCTTCTCCGCGAATGCCTCGAGCATGTCGACGACGTCTTCTTCCTTCGCCGGTGCCCGTGCGCCCGCGGGACGGCTCAGGTATTCGGCGAGCGCCGGCATTTTCGCCTCGGTGCCGACCACGTTGGCCGTGGCGGCCATGAAGGTGTCCAGACGAAGCGCGGTCTGCGAGGCCGCCGCAAAGAGCGATTGATAGGCAGAGCGTGTCAGGGCGCTGCGTGTGACTTCGGAGTCGCGATAGGCAATGAGCGACAACGGGCAGAGCGAGACCGCCAGGAACGCGAGCAGCACTTTGGTCCGCAGACGAACCGTCAATGGGGACTCGTCACCTATTTCGATCGACGCGCGTCTCGCCGGACAGCCGCGTCGGCGTGCTTCGCCATGGTGTCGAGCGTCGCTCGAATACCCTGCTGGCCCGTGATCATCTTCCCCAGTTCGATCGCAAAGCGGTCCACGAGGCTCGGCCACACCGGCAGGTGCGGCTCGGTGCCCATGCGGTTGTTGATGGCGTCAAGCGTAACGCCGAAGTGGCGGGTGGTGCCGATTCCGACGCGGGCCTTGGCTTTGATCCGCGGGTCGTCGAAATTACTCCGACGGACCGGGCTCGCGCCACCGCCGAGCAGGCTGGCGCGGGTCGTGACGTCGGAGCTCGTAGCCCATTGCATCAGGATCCAGCCCGCCTCCGGCCTCTTGCTGTACGCCGAGAGTCCGAGATACGAGCCGCCTTGACGACTGAAACCCGGAGTCTCGTCGAAGCTGCACTGGCTTGCCGGCCGCAGCGCGCGCTCCGCTGGACAGGGGGCGGCCTCGACGAGCCCCACGACCTTCGACTGCGCCGGGTCGTCGACGACCGAAAACCACTCCCCCGCGTTGATGTACATGCCCGCGCGGCCTTCCACGAAGCTCTTCGTCGCGCCGTTCCAGTCCCAGGTGATGGCCTCCGGTGGGGCGTATTTTGCGAGCGTCCGCATGAACTCCATCGCCGCCACGGCACGGTCATCGTTGACGGTGGGCCGATTGCCGGGACCGAAGAACGAGCCACCATACGCCCACAACCACGTCGCAGCATCGATGAGCAGGGAGTAATGGCCTGATTTCCACATTGCCGTGGTCCCGTACACGTGGGGTTGCATCTCGCGCTGGATTGCCTGGACGGTCACAAGATACTCGGGGACCGTCTTGGGCAGCGGCAAGCGGAGCCGATCCAGAATATCCCTCCGGTACAGCAGGATGTGAATTGGAATGTCGTAGGGGATGCCCACGACCTGACCGCCATACGATGCAATATGTCTGACGAGTGCTGGCAGGATGTCGTCGAAATCATAACCGGGATAGACGAGGTCCTTCCTGTCCAGCAATTTCTGCACTGGCACCGTGTCATTGGCGAAGCGACCGACCCACGCCTGATCCAGGTAGAAGATGTCGTTCGTGCCCGCTCGTCTCGCTGTGTCCGCGCTCACCTTCGCCAGGACACGGTCGAGAGGCAGCAGCTCCCATACGACATTGATACCGGTCAGCGGAATGAACTCATGCTTCATGATCTCGCGCGTTGCCAATGAGGGCGGCGTATCCTCGGTCACGACGCGCACCGTCTGCCCGGAAAAGCTCCGGCCTGCGTCACGAAGAAATTTGTGCTGATCGCTCGATGGCTCGATTGCTGAGCTCGGGCCGGCCGTCGCTCTGATCTCTTGGACCGTCGGCGGCCCCGCCGTGGCTCGTCTCGGGCTCGAAAGAGTGGCCAGTCCCGCAAGCCCGATACCCGCGCGCGCGCAGACGTGTAGAAAGGCCGAGCGACTGATCTCACCGTTCCAGAGCTTGTCGGACGCCTCTGCAATCGCAATGCGGCGGCGACGCTCAGCCGACTCCATGTCTCGTACCTCGTACGCAGGCGCTGTAAGGGGGAGGTATCGTAGCCGGGGCAGAACGTCAGCGTCAAGCGTCCACGCGGGTAATTGGGAGCCACCCTATCCGATTCTTGCGGAAATCGTGCGCTGGGCTGGCGCGAAGCGCCTTTGCATTTACCAAGCCTCCGGTCCGTTCTCGCAGGGAGGTGGTTCGCCACATGGCTCAGGCCGTCACGTGCCACCCTAAAATGCTCCGGCCAGCAACAACCTTTGGTGGTGTCGGCCACGGCTGGCGGGGGACGCCGCGAGCTAAAGGTTTCGCGTCCTTGCGGCAACCGCACCCGGGCGCGGCGGCCCGCGAGGCTCAGCGCTTTGCGGCGAGCAGCCTTTCGAAGCGCGGATCCGGGCAGAGCCAGACTCCTGCGACAACAACGTATAGCGCGCAAGAAACCAGCGGCTGGGCGAAGGCGATGATGATCGCGGCTGAGTAGATCACCAGTGAGATCTTTCCCTTGAGGTCCTTGCCGAGCGCTCTCGCCAGCAGCGAGTCTGCACCGTGCGATGCCAGCAGCACGCGCGTGAGGATGTGGTAGGCGCAGGCCGCGCCCAGCAGCACAGCGCCGTAGGCGGCCACCGGCAGCGGCGCGAACTGGTTGGAGCCCATCCAGCCTGTGACGAACGGAGCGAGCGACAGCCAGAAGAGCAGATGCAGGTTCGCCCACAGCGTCGCGCCGTTGACGTGATGCACGGCATGGAACATGTGATGGTGGTTGTTCCAGTAAATACCGACGAAGACGAAGCTCAGCACGTAGGCCAGGAAGATAGGCAGCACCGGCCTGAGAGCCGCCGCGTCGATCGCGTGCGGGACCTTCATCTCCAACACCATGATGGTGATGATCACGGCGATCACGCCGTCGCTGAACGCTTCGAGGCGGCCCTTGCCCATCGCCGGTAGAACGATCTTACGATATCCTCGGCCGAGAATGCTCGTGACACCGATTTGTTTCAAAGACAAAGTCCTCGTGATTCTCATGTTCTGCACCAGATAGAGTGAATTCACCGTGTAGACGATGACGTCGTGGTTGCCGCTCACGACCAACGTTGGCTGCTGGATGTTCATAGGTACGCGAAGCGCTCTCCCGGATGTGTGCCTCACTGCCCAAGCGCTGCAATGTGCGCCGGCGCGACCTTATCGTTGTTCGGAGCATGCTGACCTTCCACAACTCGACACCGTCATCATCACCGGGATGGTGACCTCCGAGTGCGTGCGGGCGACGGTGGACGACGCGTTCGCCCACGACGATCGAGTGATGATCCCGGCGGAGGGCGTGGCCGACCGGGCCGAAGTACCGCATCGGGTGACCTGTTTGACATGGAGATGATCAGCGCCGACGTGCTCTCGCTGGAGGAGATCCTACCAAGCGCGCGCGGTCGTGTTGACAAGCCATGGCGCTTGTGGAACGGTCGCGCCTGTCGGTGGCCAGCGCGGGAGCGCCGCTGAGCCCGGCGGAAGAGGAGGTCCTTCCTTCATCGATCACACCGCCTAACAAAGGAGTGAGGTCCGTCATGAAATTCATGCTCTTCGTGCTGCCCACCGTGCCCGGAACCCTGGACGACAGGAAGCGGCTCCGCCCCATCGCGCGCAACAACGAACGCTATCAGCAGATGCTCGAGGAGCTGCGCAAGCTGGCCATCTTCGCCGACGAGGCGGGATTCGACGTGTTCGCCACCACCGAGCACCACTTCCACTCCGAAGGCTATGAGACCTCGGTGGCTCCACTGCTGCTGTACGCGGACCTGGCCGCCCGCACCAAGCGGATCAAATTCTCGCCGCTCGGGCTGGTCCTTCCATCATGGGATCCGATCCGCGCGGCCGAGGAGCTCGCCGTGCTCGATCACCTGACCAAGGGCCGGATCTATGCGGGCTTTGCGCGCGGCTACCAGGACCGCTGGGTCAACGTCCTCGGCCAGCAGTATCACGTGACGGGCGCCCCGATGGATGGGTCGTCCATCGACAACCACAACCGGAAAGTCTACGAAGAGAACGTGAAGGTCATCAAAAAGGCGTGGACCGAGGAAGCCTGGGATTACGACGGCGAGTACTACAAGGTGCCATATCCATATAAAGAAGGAATCCGTCGCTGGCCGGTCGCCGACTGGACCCGCAGCTACGGCGCCCCCGGTGAGATCGACGACGCGGGTGTGGTTCGAAAGATATGTGTCGTGCCGAAGCCGTATCAGTTGCCGCATCCGCCCATGTTCCAGCCGTTCTCGGTGAGCGAGACGACGATCCGCTACACCGCGCAATCCGGCATCGTTCCCTGGATCCTGGTCGCGAATCCGCCCGACTTCCAGCGCCTGTGCCATGTGTACCAGGATGTGGCCGCGACGGCCGGCCGGAAGCTCCGTCTCGGCGAGAGCGTCGGTGCCTTCCGCGCAGTGCACTTCGGCAATACCGAGGCAGAGGCGGTCGCTTTGCTGCGCGACACCAATTACGCGGGCTTCCAGAACTATTTCGGAGGATTCGGTTTCTGGGAGGCGTTTCGCACCGCCGAAGACGCGGCGAAGTATCCGCTGGATCCGTACACGCCGCTGCCGCCGTCGGAGTGGACCATCGACCGCATGCGCAGAGTGAAGTACGGGCTGGCGGGGACAGCGGACCAGATCAAGACAGAGATCGAGTCGCTGCGCACGATCGGTGGTGACGGCGACCTCGAGTGGTTCGGCTGGTTCTTCGATCAGGGCTTCATGCCGTGGGAGGAGGAGGTGCGTCAGATCGAGCTATTCGCCAAGCACATCATCCCGACATTCAGATAAATCCGTTTGCCGGCGCCACCTTCATCCTGCCCGGGCCGGTGACAGGTAACGGGCGCTTCCGATGTTCGGAAGCGCCCGCGCAGTTCGTACGATCAACTTGGTTTTAATTCTGACGCGGAAGAACCAGCTTCTGAAAATTTTCTCGACGGTGATTCGTAGGTCGCGCACGGCGCTGGTCCGTCGCGTGATACACGGCATTCACAATCGCCGGCGCCACCGATATTGCTGTCACCTCACCGAGGGCCTTCACGCCGAGCGGGGTCGCTTGTTCTGGGCGGCGGCGCGCGCCACGTCGGCGGCGCTGATGCCTTCGAGCGCGAGGCTGTAGCCTGAGCCCTCATCGATGATGCGGCGCAGCTTTTGGGTGAGTGCGATCCGGGTGTAGCGGCTGGTGAGCGGCGGCAGCGCGGCGATCCCGTCGGCGATCTCGTGGGCGCGGGCGAGCAGGCGGTCGGCGGGCACGATCTCGTTGACCACGCCCCAGTCCTTGGCGGTCGGCGCATCGAGCAGCTGCCGGGTCAGGATGAAATAGCGGCCCCGGATCGAGCCGATGACTTCCGGCCAGAGCAGGTTGACCCCATCGCCCGGCACGATGCCGAACTCGAAATGCGGCTTGTCCTGGAACATCGTCTGCGGCGTCGCCAGGATGATGTCGGTCAGCAGTGCATATTCGGAGTGCAGCAGTACCGGCCCGTTCAAGGCGCTGATCATCGGTACTTCGATGTCGAGGATGTTCGAGAGAACCTTGCGACCCTCACGCAGGATCTTGTCGTAGCCTTGCGGGCTGAAGAAATCGAAGCCTTCCGGGCTGATTGCGTCCATAAAAGCGTCACCGCTACCGGTCAGGATCACCACGCGGTTGGCGTGGTCCTCGCCGATCACGTGGAACAGATGGACGAACTGCTCGTGCGTATGGCCGTTGAAGACCAGCTTGCCGCCGTCAGTGTGAAGGGCGACTTCGAGCACGCCATTGGGCTTGCGGCCGAGGCGGGCGTTCGGGAACGCCTCGCGATAGGTGTCGAACTTGACCATTGGGCCTCCTTATCGACCGGAATGAATCTTTGTCTAACGAACGTGCTGCGGACCCCTTCCTGATCACTCACTGCTCAACGGCACACGCGCGCTATCACGGGTCCCAAACCGACGACGATCGCCACCTCACTTCACAGAAGCTTCTCCACCGTGATCGGAAGGTCCCGTACTCGCTTGCCGGTCGCGTGATACACGGCATTCGCGATCGCCGGCGCCACCGATACGGCGGTGAGCTCCCCGAGGCCCTTGGCTCCGAGTGGGCTCGCTTCCTCGTCGAACTCGCCGACGAACAGGACGTCCAGCGCCGGGATGTCCGCGTTCGTCGGTACGAGGTAGCCGGAATAGTTGCGGTTCAGGAAGCGGCCCAGCATCGGATCGGTCTCCGATTGCTCCAGCAGCGCTTGCCCGACGCCCCAGATGATCCCGCCGATCGCCTGGCTGCGGGCGGTCTTGGGATTGATAGTTCGGCCGGCGTCGTACATGCCGAGGAAGCGGTTCAGGCGCACCAGGCCCAAGTCGGGGTCGACGCGTACTTCGGCGAAGACCGCGGCAAAGCTGAAGATCGCCTTCGGTCCGTTCGCCTCTTCGACCGGATCGTAGTTCCCGTCGCCGACCAGCGTGGCCAGCCCGTTGCGCGCCAGCAGCTCGGCATACGTGATTTGCAGATTCTTTCTCGCCAACACCAGCCTGCCGTCGCTGATGAGCACGTCGTCGCGAACCGCCCCGGAGAAGGGCGCGTTTCGCCCGCATAGGGCCAGCTCGATTGCCCGGTCGCGCGCGGCCTTCGCCGCCAGCATGACGGAGGCACCCGCGTTGGCCATCGTCGCCGAGCCGATAGAGGCGTGGGAGGCCGGCAATCTCGTGTCGCCGAGCCGCACGCTCACCTTCTCCGGCGGCAGCCCCAACGTGTCCGCGGCCACCTGCTGCATGACCGTGTAGGTGCCGGTGCCAAGGTCGTGCGTTCCGGCCTCCACCAGGGCCGACCCGTCCCGCTTCAAGATGACCCGTGCCTTCGCCGGCCAGCGCCAGTGCGTGTAGATCGCACCCGCCATCCCCTGCCCGATCAGGTAGCGGCCGTCCCGCATCGAGCGTGGCTCGGGCGTTCGCTTATCCCAGCCGAAGCGCGCCGCGCCTGCCGTGAGGCACGTGCGCATGGCGCGCGTGGAGAAGGGGCGGCCGCTGTGCGGGTCGATCTGGGTGTCGTTGAGCAGCCGCAGCGCGACGGGATCGACGCCGGTCGCGTAGGCGAGCTCGTCCATGGCACTCTCGAGCGCGAAATGCCCGAGCGCCTCGTGGGGCGAGCGCATCGCGGTCGGCGTATTGCGATTCACATGGACGATCTTGTGGTTCGTCGAGATGCCCCCGCTGGCAGCCCACAGCGAGCGCGCGACCAGCGCCGCATACTCGATGTAGTTATCGAAGACCGGCGTCGGCGAAATGCTCTCGTGGCGGATGCCGGTCAGCTTGCCATCCTTGCCGGCCCCGAGCGCGATCGTCTGAACCGTTGCCGGCTGGTGGCCGACCATCGAATACATCTGCGCCCGCGTGAGCTGCACGCGCACCGGTCGGTTCAGCGTCTTCGCGGCGAGCGCCGCCAGCAGGATATGCGGCCAGACATAGGCCTTCCCACCGAACCCCCCACCCAGGAAGTGCGACATGACATTGATCTTCTCCGGCGGTACGCCGAGCACGATCGACACCAGCTCCCTGGTGCCAAAGATGTGTTGGGTGGTTTCATAGAGCGTGAGCGCGCCGTCCGCATCCCAGACCGCCGTCGTCGCGTGCGGCTCCATCTGGTTGTGGTGCCGGTCGGACGTCGAGTAGGTGCACTCCATCTTGACGGCGGCACCCGCGATTGCCTTCTCAGCATCCCCGACCGACGAGGCGACCGGCCACAGGAATTGCGGAGGATCAACGGCGTCCCTCGCCGTCTGCGGGCCGAACACCACGGGCTGGCGCGCTTCGTACTCGACCCTGATCAGCGTGCCAGCATGGGTCGCCTGATCCAGCGTCGCGGCGACGACGAGCGCGATCGGCTGGCCAGCGTAGTGGATCCTTTCGTCCTGAAGTGGCAGATACGATTGCCCGTGCGGATGCAGGTGGCTCCACGGCTTTGGCGTCGGGTTCATGCGCGGCATGTTCCGATGGGTGAACACCGCCAACACGCCCGGGGCCTTCTCTGCGGCGGTGGTGTCGATGGATACCGTCCGACCGTTCGCGATGGAGCTGTGGACGATCGCCGCGTACGTCGCGCCTGGAATGGGGATATCTGCCGTGTAGCGCGCACCACCGGTCACCTTCAGCCGCCCATCGAAGCGTGAGATCGGTCGACCGATGGCATTCATGCGCGTGCTCCCGCTGTCTGCAGCGCGCGCAGGGCGGCGCGCTGGGCCAGGTCGATCTTGAAGGCGTTGTGAGCGAGCGGGCGAGCCTCGGTGAAGGACCGGGCGATGGCCGTCCTGAGCGTGTCGATGTCGTCGAGCGATGCCCCACGGAGCGCCGTTTCGGCCGCTCGGAGGCGCCATGGCTTGTGCGCCACGCCGCCCAGCGCGAGCCGCGCCGAACGGATACTCCGACCATCGGTCGCGACTGCGGCCGCCGCCGATACGAGCGCGAATTCGTAGGACTGGCGATCGCGGATCTTGAGGTAGTGCGAGGCGCGACCCTCCGCACACGCGGGGACCTCGATCGAGACGATCAGGTCGCCCCGCCAGAGCGCGTTGTCGCGCTCCGGCGCATCGCCGGGCAGGGGATGGAAATCGGTGGACGGGATGGCTCGTTCGCCCGCCGTCCCGCGCACCACGATCGTCGCGTCGAGCGCCGCAAGCGCCACCGCCACATCGGATGGGTTCGTGGCGACGCAGGATTCGGACCAGCCGAAGATCGCGTGGTTGCGATTGAGGCCGTGCCGGGCCGAGCAGCCGGAGCCGGGTCGCCGCTTGTTGCACGGGGGATCATCCTCGTCGCGGAAGTAGGCACAGCGCGTGCGCTGCATGATATTGCCGCCCATCGACGCCATGTTGCGGAGCTGGCCGGATGCGGAGAACAGCAGCGCCTCGGCGATGACCGGGAACCGTCGACGCACCTCCATATCCGCTGCCACGTCGCTCATCCGGGTCAGGGCGCCGATGCGCAGACCACCGTCTGGCACCGCCTCGATCCGCGCCATATTGGGCAAACGGTTGATGTCGAGCAGGCGCTGGGGGAGTGCTACGTGGTCCTTCATCAGGCCGATGAGGTCGGTACCGCCCGCGATGAACGCGAGCTCGGGGTCCCGGGCATGCGCCGCGATCGCAGCCGCCGGGTCATCGACCGTCGAAAGCGTGAAGGGATGCATGGCTCAGCTCCTCCCCGCCGCTTCGGCGACGGCATCGACGATATTGGGATAACAAGCGCAGCGACAGAGATTGCCGCTCATCCGCTCGCGAATCTCCGCGCGAGACAGATCCGCCATGGTGAATGGCCTGCCGGTATCGGCCGTGGCGGCGCTTGGCCAGCCCGCTTTTGCCTCTTCGATCATGGCGATGGCCGACGTGATCTGTCCGGAGGTACAGAACCCGCACTGGAAGCCGTCGTGCTCGATGAACGCCGCCTGCATTGCGTGGAGATCGCCGTCCCGCTCCAGCCCTTCTATCGTGGTGATGCATCTGCCGTTCTGCATCGCGGCCAGGGTCATGCAGGAAAGAACGCGGCGGCCCTCGACATGGACGGTACATGCTCCGCATTCGCCGCGATCGCACCCCTTCTTCGTCCCGGTCAAGTCGAGTTCATCACGCAAGGCATCAAGCAATGTCGTGCGCGGCTCGACCGTCATGCTCCGAACCCGGCCGTTGACCGTCATGCTGACGGGCACGCGCGCGTCGTCGTGCGTCATAGAGTTCTCGCCCCCTCACGTGGGACCGTCGCCGTCGGTTTCGTCGTCGCCTTGAGTCCTGCCGCCCTCAGGACAAGCTCGCTCTGCGGCGCCCACGCTGACACTCTTGCGACATCCTGCTTCAACAGATAGACCGATACCGCGAAGAGGACGAGGTCCTTCATGAGGAACGGCACGTTGCCCGCCATGGCCGGAAACCCGCCGGCAGATGCCGCCCAGCCGTCCGGCATGAACGGGATGATCGTGACGGTTCCGAGGAAGGCCGCGCAGGAACCGAGGGCGCCGAGAATTCCCAGTCGCTTGTGCCAGAATCCCAGGAACAGGAGCAGCGCGAACGACCACTCCGACACGCCGAGAGCCCAGCTCGCGCCCCGGACGCCGAAGACGGGGTACATCCACGAAATCAGCGGGCCGTTGCTGATATAGGGAACCAGCACCTGTGCCTCGTACTCGAACCACTTCTGGTACCCGAAGAACAAGAAGAGAACGACCATCGACGCGCGAATCAGATGGTAATCGAGGTCCTCTTTGAGCAGGCCGAGCTTGATGAACGCGCTGATGAACCAGTTCATGGTGTTGAGTCACCTCCTTTGTGGCCTTACGACGATTCGCCTCGAGTTCCGGTTTCCGGCACAACGACGGCGCCGGGACACGCGCTTCGCGGGAACACGGCGACGACTAAGAGCCCAGTCGCGGCGCCGATCAGTCCATCGCCGACTGCACGATCGGGACGGCAGTGTTTCGCCAACGCGTCCGCCGACTCGTGCGTATCCTTCGGTTGCGTCAGTCATCGCGTACCTCTGTGCGTGTGCTCGGAGATGCGCTCCGCCGTCGTCGGCTAACGGGATGTGGGCCGATGTGCCAGCGCCGGCACATTCGCCAAGAGCGCGCCGAGTCCCTCCGCCATCGTCAGGTGCGCCAGAACGGCGTCGCGAAGCTTTGGATAGGGCAGCTCGGCCAGCATGGCCGCTTGAACCACCGCCATCACCTCACCGGCTTCGGGCCCGATCATCGTGAAGCCGAGGATCTGATCGTCACTTGCGGAGACGAGCACCTTCATCAAGCCCGGCCGTGCGTCCACCGCTTGCACCCGCAGCACGTCGCTCATGGGGAGCTTCGCCACGCGGGTCGCCACGCTCTGGCGATGTGCGTCGCGCTCGCTCAATCCAACGTGGGCCAGTGGCGGATCCGTGAACACGCAGTACGGGATCAGCCGGTCCCGCGTGTTGCGATTGCCGCCGGCAAGATTGTCTTTGATGATCCGGAAGTCGTCGACCGAGGCGTGCGTGAAGTGTGGGGTCCCGGCGCATTCGCCGATAGCCCAGACGTCCGGCGCGGTCGTCTCGAGCTGGTCGTTGACACGCACATAGCCCCGAGCATCGAGCTCGACGCCGGTCTGCTCGAGGCCGATCCCCGTCGTGTTGGGTGTCCGCCCGACGGCGATGAGGATATCGCTGCCTTCGATCCGTTGCTCGCCGGCGGCCGTCCGCACCAGGACCGTGACGTCCTTTCCCGACCGACCGTGCACACGGAGCGTCTGGGCGGCGACGAGACATTCGATGCCTTCGGCGCTCAGGATCCGCTGCACTTCACTGGAGATGTCGGGATCCTCCTGGCTGAGAAGCTGCGGGCCATGCTGGATGATCGTCACGCGACTGCCGAAGCGACGGTACGCCTGGCTGAATTCGAGGCCGACATAGCCTCCGCCGAGCACCACCAGGTGTGGCGGCACGTGGTCGAATTCCAGCGCTTCGATGCTGGTGAGCGGGCCGGACGCTTCCAGGCCGGGAACGTCGGGAATTGTCCCGTGCGTGCCGACGTTGACGAAGACCTTGTCTGCGTAGAGGACACGCGCCCCCCCGCCGTTCAGACGCACCTCGAGTGTCTTCGGAGCGACGAAACGGCCGGTCCCCATGATCAGCTCGGCGCCGCTCTCCTTGTAGGCGCGCAGGTGCGCGTCGACCTGCCTGTCGACCATGTCGCGCTTGCGCTGGCGAACCTTCACCATGTCGACCGCGACGCGGTCGATCGTCGTCCCGAACTCCGCGCCGTGGCGCGCGACGTACGCGACGTGCGCGCTCCATATCTCGTTCTTGCTCGGCATGCAGTTGATGTTCGGGCACGAGCCGCCGATCCATCGGCGCTCCACGACCGCCGTGCGTCGGCCGGATCGTGCCAGGTCCCAGGCGAGCAGCTTCCCGCCCTGTCCACTGCCGAGCACGAGCGCGTCGAACCGTTCCGGTGCAGCCATACAGTCCCTCCAGGCAGAAGGTCTTCGGACGTCAGCCTTCTGATGAACGTGTCTGCACTCCGGTTTCGGAGGTCCCTTCGATTTGCATGAACGTCGAGAGCCGTTTGCGAAGCAGGAGACGCGCACGGTGGGCGCGGGTCTTCGCCGTCCCAACTGTGATCCCTAGGGCGTCGGCGACCTCGGCCATCGATAATCCTTCGACATCGCGCAGGACGATCGCGGCCCGATAGTGAGGCGGAAGCTCCGAGACCGCCGAGCTGAGCACGCCCCGAAGCTCCGTTCGCATCGCCGGGTCGTCGAGCTTCGTCGACCAGTCGGTGATCCGATCCGCATGGTGGCCATCCTCGTGGAACTGGGGAAGGACTTCGTCAAGCGTGATCTCGTTGCGTCGGTGTGCGCCGCTTCGGCGGTTCTGGTAAGCGGCGTTTGCGGTGATGCGGTAGATCCACGATCGCAGTGACGACTCACGCCGGAACGTGTCGATCTTCCTCACCACGTTCCAGAACGCGTCCTGCACGACCTCCTCGGCGTCTTGTCGGTTGCCCGTGATCGCGATCGCGAGGCGATACGCGCGGTCGCCGAATGTGGCGACGAGACACTCGGCGGCGGTCGCATCGCGCCGGCGCAACGCTTCGACGAGCCGCCAGTCGCAGTCACCTTTCTGCTGAATGCCATCCGGATGAATCACGACGTCGAGCGGGGCGCGCGGTGCGCGGCCAGCCTTCCTTGATACCCTGAGCTGCTTGACGTCCATCGCCTTCTCCGAGTCGTCCCGAGTCGTCGGGTGAGCTCACGACTACTGCAGCATGGGCAAGGCTTGTGCCTAATCGGTGCGGACGGCGAACCGCGTGGAACCTTTGGATTTTGACGGGCTGGGAAGCTGTACCCGAAAATCGGCCTACGGTATTTCGTAAGCGCCGGAGCCGTTGGCGGTGGACCCGCGTACGGCTTACGACAGTTCGTAATGACGGGAGTGGCTAGGTCTCCTGGCGCATCCGCTTGAATGTGATGCCCAGCTTTTCCATACGGCTGCGAAGAGTATTCGGGTGGAGCTTGAGAATCCGGGCAGCGCCCTTAGGACCATGGATGACGCCTGCTGTGGTCTCCAGCACGGCCACGATGTGCCGGCGCTCCATCTCCTCCAGGGGCGCGATGCCGTCCGGCGCCGCAGCCCGAACTCCAGCTCGTTCGTTCGCGGGCCGAGCCTCTGCGCTGCCGGATGGCATCATGGGTTCACTGGCACGACTCGGGGCTGCCGACAAGGGGACCAGATCTGGATCGATTTCCAGGACAGGTCCCTCGCAGAGCACGACGGCACGCTCAATCACGTTCTGGAGCTCGCGGACGTTTCCCGGCCACTCGTAGGCACTGAGATGCTCCATTGTCTCCGGCGCCACGGCACTGATCTGCTTCCCGAGGTTCCGGGAGAAGCGCGAAAGGAAGAATATGACCAGTTGCGGGATGTCCGCGCGACGCTCGCGAAGCGGCGGGATCTCGATCGGAAACACGTTCAGCCGGTAGAAGAGGTCGGGCCGGAAGCGCCCCGTCCGTACCGCTTCCTGGAGATCGCGATTCGTCGCCGCGATCACCCGCACGTCCACCCGGATGGTCCGGCTCGACCCCACGGGCTCGAACTCCTGCTCCTGGAGGACGCGAAGAAGCTTCACCTGCGTCTCGAGGGGCAGCTCGCCGATCTCGTCGAGGAAGATCGTGCCGCCATCGGCGAGCTCGAAGCGGCCGACGCGGCGCTCCAGCGCACCGGTGAAGGCACCCTTCACATGCCCGAACAGCTCGCTCTCGACCAGGCCCGCGGAGATTGCGCTGCAGTTCACCTTCACCAGCGGGCGGTCGCGGCGGGCGCTGCGGTTGTGAATGGCGCGGGCGATCAGCTCCTTGCCGGTTCCAGTCTCGCCGAGGATGAGCACACTGGTATTCGCCGGCGCCACCTGCTCGACCTTGCGGAGCGCGGCGCGCAGGGTCGGGCTCGACCCGACGAGCTCCTCGAAAGGATGCTCGCGGCGAATCTCCTCCTGCAGATAGACGTTCTCACGCACGAATCGGTCGCGCAGATCGCGCACTTCTTCGTATGCCAGGCAGTGGTCCAGGGCGACGGCCACGGCGCTCCCGACTTGCTCGAGCAGGTCGCGTCGAAGCTCGTGGAAGGCTGCCTCTCGTGCCGCCATGAAGAAGAGGACCCCACGACTGCGCTCGTCGCTCAGCAGCGGGATTGCGCACACGGACTGCATGCCTTCCCGCGTCATCACGTCGAACGTGACGGGGAACCGCTCACGCAACTCCTCCCGCGAAGACGCGATGAGCCACTGCCGTGTTTCCTCCGTCCAGCGGCAGGCGGTCCCCGCCGATGGCAGCTCCTCGATTTGGACCGGCGCCGTCTTCGCGTTCCGCGATGACAACACGTGTGCCCTCAGCTTGCCGTTACCGATGGGGAGCTCGATCCCGAAGCGGTCAGAAGGCAACAGGTCTCGCAGGCAGTCTGCCAACGTTGCGAAGAGCTCGTCTCGGTGCAGATGGCGCGCCACCGCCCGGTTGATCTCGAGGAGCGCCGCCTGCTCGTCCCGAAGCCTGCTGACCTCTTCATAGGCCACGCAGTGTTCAAGGGCCGCCGCCATGGAGGCCGCGATCTCCTCGAGGAGAACCGATGAGACTCCCGACCAGGCATCCTCGTGCTCTGACATCAAGCTGAGTGCGCCCACACAGCGCCCTTCGGTCAGGAGCGGGACGACGGCGACGGACTCCATGCCCCACTGCCGCAACCGCTGATAGCTAACCGGAAAACGCTCTCGAATGCGCTCGCCGCGATCCACAACGAACGGGCGCCCGTGCTCGACCACCCAGCCCGGGATCGAGCCGGCGCGAGCGATGGTCTGGCCCTGGTAGAACTCCAGGCCCACCTTCCCGTAGGAGGCGTAGATGGTCAATGCCGCCGGATCGCTACTCGGCAGCAGGAGGAGCGAGCGACTCACCGGGACCACTCCCTGGAGCGCCTGCGCGATGGCTGTGAACAGCGACCTGCGGTCCAGATGACCAGCGACGGCGCGATGAATTTCGACAAGCGCCGCCAATTGCTCCGGGGTAAGCCTTAACTCCAGCGTCCGCGGGAGTCGCAGCTGCTCCTCGTCTGCGGTCTCCTTCGCTGCGTCCCGCACGGGGACGACGCGCTCAGGCGGGCGAGCACTTAGATGCGACGGCGAATCACCAACCATGCTCCCTGTGCCTATCCACGCGCCCTTTCGGTATCGTCGCGGTGCCGGGACAGCGGACGCCACGCCACCTATATCGCGTGGATGTGCCATCGTCAACTCGTCGCCTTCGACCTCGTCGCCTTCGACCCCGGTGTTTGGAGCTGGCGGACGACTGCGACGGTGTCCTCAGGCTCTGGCCGGCTGGTGTAGTCGGGATTGACATCGGCCGCGCGAATTCGTCCGTCTTGGCCGACGACGTAACGGGCTGGCATCGGCAGGCGAAAGTCCGGCTCGTCGTGAAACTTGTCGAGTGTGTTGCCAAACGCCGCGTACAGCTGCTTCAGATCAGGCGGCAGCGTGAACGCAAGTCCGAACGCCTCGGCCACGCGAAGGTGGACATCCGTCAGGACGTCGAACTCCAGCTTTGCGCGCCGGCGCACGGCGCGCCCGTACTGCCCCAGCTGCGGAGAGATCGCGATGAGCGAGGCGCCCAGCGCTCGAAGCTGTGGCCATACCGCTTGCAGAGCTTCCAGCTCCATCATGCAGTAGGGTCACCAGTGCCCACGGAAGAACGTGATCACCAGTGGGCCTTCAGCCAGCAGGTCGACGGAGCGCACGAGCTGTCCATCCTGGTTGTCGAGCTCGAACGTCGGCGCCAGATCACCGACCTTGAGTGCGCGCTCGGCGAGCCCGGATCGCCGGAGCTCCTCGGTGGCCCGGTGCATGATCTCGATGCGCTCGCGGGAGACGTTGTACGGAGGCCCGCCGGACTCGAATGCCGCCTTGAATGCGTCTAGTTCTCGCTGGAGACTCATCGCTCACCTCGCCAATGCTGTGTCGGACACGCGTAAGATGCCGGAGAGACCGCTGATCGTCGCGTAGTATGTTTTGATCGGACTGATCGCGCGGCGCGATCACCGAAGTGCCATGGAACTGAGACACCTGCGCTACTTTCGGGCGGTGGCGGAGTCGAAGGGCTTCCGCGAGGCGGCCCGCCGGCTGCACGTCGTCCAACCTGCGCTCAGCCAGACCGTGTCCGATCTCGAGCGCGAGCTCGGCGTCCGACTTCTGACCCGCAACTCTCGCAGCGTCCGCCTGACCTCGGAAGGCGAGGTGTTCCTGAAGGAAGCCAATGAAATTCTTACCCACGCCGACCGCTCCGTCGAACTGGCTCGTGGGGCAGCGCGAGGCGAGATTGGTTCATTGTCCGTCGGCTTCTTGGGATCAGCGACCTCTTTCTTCCTGCCCCGGATCATCCGCGAGTACCGTCGGCGCTTCCCTGGGGTTCGGCTCACACTGCGCGAGATGGCGCCAGCGCCTCAGATCGACGAGTTCCGCGCCGGACGACTGGACGTCGGGTTCACTCGACCCCTCCCAGCGGCGGACGGTGCCCGGCTTCGATCCGAGTGCGTATACCGCGATTCACTGATCGCCGTCCTCCCGAAAGGGCATCGGGCTTCGGCCCGCGCCATGGTGCCCGTGAAGCAATTGGTCGACGAACCGTTCGTCCTTTTCCATCGTGCGGGGGCCCCGGAACTCTTCGACACGATCGTCGGCCTCTGCAGCCGCGCCGGGTTCACGCCACGCGTGGTCAATGAGGCCGACATGATGCAGACCGTTCTGACTCTGGTCGAGGCTGGTGAGGGCGTCGCGCTCGTTCCCGCCTGTGTGAGCAATCTGCGTGGTATCGGTGTCGTCTTGCGGCCCGTTCAGCCCGACACCGTTCGCATCCCTCTGGTGATGGTCTGGCCCGCCGGGCACGAGAGCCCCGCGCGTGAATCGTTTTTGCGTCTCGTCCGGGAGCATGCGGAAACGATCAGAGGCATGCTCCCCGGACTGCGCCGGGGTTGACTCCGAGAAGCATCCACTCAGTTAGGTGTCGCTGCTCGGCATGCGCCGGCAGGCCCGTCGTTTGTTTCAGTCCCCTCCCCGGGGTAGCGCCTCACTTACTCACTGCAACTCAGCAGGAATGAACAGGATGATGCGGCGCGCGCTCCTATACTGCCGACGTGTACTCGTGCGCCGGTGGGAAGGGACGAAAACTAATTCGATGTAACCGCTTGTAATTGAAGTGGTGGCCCCAACGGGATTCGAACCCGTGTTTGCGTCGCGACCATGTTTTCGCTCGAAGTCGACGCGACTAAAACACGCAGGTGCTTAACCTCAGTCCCAGTAGGTCGGTGCGATGAACAGGACGCGGCGCTCAGAACAAGCATAAAGATGACAACCCGAGGCAACTCATTCGACTGCGCGCCGTGATCTGTCGCCAAATACAAGGTTAATACTGGGGGCGACCAGAGAATACGGGTTAAATACGGACGGCGCGAACAGATCGCGAATTTCGAGGCGCCTGAGGAATTTCGTGGCACGGCTACGAAATGTGCTCGTCGGGCTCGCCCGTATTTGCGCCCGATATGGGTCCGACTCCACGTTATTACACCCGTTATTGACTTGTGCGGCACTGCGGCTGCGCCTCTGCGCTGAGCGGCCTGGCGAGCAGGACATGAGTGACACGAGGGCGCTGCTCCGCGACGAAGGCCAGGGTCACGACCACGATACCGCCCACGCGGACCCCGCGATGCGTCGTCAGGTCGCCCCAGATGAAGACCACGAATCCGAGACTCGCGAGGAGCCTGCACGCCTAGTTCCACCAGCCGGCGCGGGCGAGACGAATGCGGATCCGCGCTGCGCGCCGTTGCGCGCGGCGCACGTTGCGCAGTGTGTGGTGAGCTGGGGCGGCCTCTTCCTTACCAGGGTATGCCAGATTGTCTGATGAACTTCGCATCGCCAGCCTCACGACAACGGGGCCGTAGACCGAACAATCACGCGTTTATGCCGCGATCCCGTTCGGCACCGCCATTGCTCTCTACGAGGCGCAACTCACACAACGGCAAACGAGTCGAGAGACTGGAACGCAAAGCCATGGACCCCGTGAGCCGGGGCCGCCAGGCTTCCGAAGCGCGAGACGCAGCGGCAGAGGGGATCCTCATGAGCGGCGCGATCCTGATTGTAGAGAGCGATGCGGCACTGGCTCAGTCGCTTCACGACGGGCTCGCCGGCCTGGGGTACACCGTCGAGCTTGCGCTGCACGGCGGCGACGGCTTGATGCTGGCGTCCCTCAGCCGGCCGGACGTCGTCATTCTCGACGCCGATCTCTGCGACCGCACCGGGCTTGAGGTCATGCGTCAGCTGCACGAGCTCGACAAGTCGATCGCGGTCGTCATGCTGGGTGACTCGGGCGGGGACGCGGCTCGGCGGGAGGCGTTGAAGGCCGGCGCATTCGACTATCTCAGGAAACCCGTCGAGGCCGCCGACCTCGCTCACGCGGTGGCCGCCGCGAGCCAGGGGTCACGCCCCGGTGTCGTCGTGCCCTTTCGCAACGAGCGACGGGCGGCGCCGGCGGCGCCGTTCGATGCCTCGGGGCAGCCCTGCGCCGCCTGCGGCCAAGCGACCCAGCACGATCATCGCGGTTTGGGCGGGTGAGACCGACAAGCTCGGCTACGTGCTCTTCCAGCTTGCGCCCTGGAGGTGGTGAGTCCGATCCTCCGCGCGCAGCGCCGTCATCCGTGGGAGCATGACGTCGACCGACCGGCGCGCCACGCTCGCCGCCGTCCTCGGCGTTCGCGATCAGCGAGATCGGCGTGGCAGCGACTTAAGTCGTTCGACCAACGCGTCGAGGTCGATCGGTTTTAGAAAGTAGCCGGCAAAGCCGCTCGCGGGATCGGCCGGCAGGTCATGGCGCTCGCCGGTGATGGCAAACACAGGCACCTGCGCCGTGCGCGCTGTTCGTGACCCTCGGAGCTGTCGCAAGAACCAGTGTCCGTCCTCGTCTGGCATCCGCAGATCGACCAGGACGACGTCGAGGACGTGCGTCTCGGCGAACGCGAGCCCGGCTCTCGCCGAGTCGGCGCCGATAACCGTGGCGCCGACGTCGTGGAGATATTCCCGAAGCATGTCGACGGTGTCGCGATGATCGTCGATGACGAGGATCATCAGGCCATCCAACGGGCGCGGCGGTGTGGGAGCGCTCATGGCCAGGATCGGGACTCGTTTTGGGAAACTCTATCGCGGGCCGCAAGGGCCTCGCGATCCCAATCCGTGATTGAGCCGATGTATCGGCTTACGGCATCGCTACCATCGGCGAACGTAGGATGAGCGCCCAGCGAGGCGGCTTCGGCCACGGCAGCGGTCATTGGTGATGTGGGGAAAGTTTTCCCTATCGACTCCGCTCTCTCCGTACGTTTACGATGTCATATGCGCGATCAGCCACCTGCCGAGACGGCGCCCCTCATCCTCATCGCCGACGACAACGTCGACACGCGCGAGATGTACGGCCACTACCTGAACATGGTCGGCTACCACGTGGAGACGGCGAAAGACGGCAATGAGGCTATCCTCAAGGCGCGCGCGCTGCACCCGGACCTCGTCGTGATGGACTTGCAGATGCCGGCACTCGACGGCTGGGGCGCTATTCGCGAACTTCAGCGCCGCGCCGACACGGCCACCATCCCGGTCATCATCCTCACCGGGCACGACTTCAAGGCGTATCTCAAGCACTCGGCGCTCGCCGTCGGCGCAGTCTCGTACCTCATGAAGCCCTGCTTCCCCGAGGAATTCCAACGCGAGGTCAACGCGCGCCTCACGGCGCGCCGGAACCGAGCTGCCAGCGCGGTGTAGTTCGCCGCGCGGCTGGATCTCCGGGCATGGACCCCGAGATCGTCGACCAGATGCGAGCGCTCGGCGACTGCCTCCGCCGCGCGGCCTTGACATTCGCCTTCACCGCGCTGCGCGAGGGCGCGGCGCGGTCCGACACGCTCGCCGCCGCCGATCACGCCGCGCTTGTCCCGTTCACGCGGCGTGATCCGACGCCGAACTGATATGGAAGGACCGGCGTCAAGACGCTGGTGATGCGACTACGCGCGCGTGATTCCTGAGGGGGCGACGACGGCGCTGCGGGCCGTGCTCGCCGTGCTGCATGAGCCGCGCTTCGTGGACCTCGCCCCGGCGGAGGTCTATGCCACGCTGCTCGACACCGGGCAATACCTCTGCTCCGAACGCACGATGTATCGTCATGCGTCTCCTCCTTCTGGGCCTCGGGATCGCGGCGGCGTGCTTGGCGGCAGGCGCTGGCGACGTCGACCGCATGCAAGGTGTGATCACTGAGCTTCACCCGCAGGGATTCATCCTCGCCACGGAAGGTCGGACGGTGGTTGTCCATATGTCTGCGCTCGGCGGCATCACGATGGCGCTCGCGAGAGGCCAGGCCATCGTCGCGATCGGAACGCTGGCGCCGGACGGCAAGACATTCCACGCGGTGCGCCTCGAGACACGGAAACAGCGTTAGTCACTCGCCGTCGTGTTGTGCTACAGAGCGGCCGAGTTCAACGACAATATCGTTGGGACCGATGAGGAGCTTATCCCCCCCGAGAGGATTCGCAGAGTTACGTCTGCGAATCCTCTCGGTGAGTACCGGCTGAAGCTGCGCAGCTCCAGTCGGGGTCGCTCCGAGCATGGCGATGGCGATGGCGAGGGCGCACCCTCTGACCCTAGTCCCCACCTGCGGCCGGTGCCGGGCATTACGAATGTCAGCGATGAGACTCCGCTACGTAGCTCGTTCCATCGGCCCCCTCCAGTCCGTCACTCCAACAGAGTCACCTGTCGCGACTCGAACCGTGTTTTTAATCGCGCAGACAGGCAACCAAATCGACACCACGCAGGTCGACGCGGGCATCCGCCCCATGCAGCTCAAGCGTTCGGTGGAGTTCTTCGACGCGAAGGCGAGCCGGATGTTGAACGTGGAGACGAAACCGCGCTGCGTGTGCCTCTTCTGGCCGCCCTGACGGGCTCAGTCTCGATGTGGTTGCGGGGGCTGGATTTGAACCAGCGACCTTTGGGTTATGAGGGCGTCGGCGCTGTCCACAGCGGACGACACCCGACCGAAGGAGCAGGCATTTCCGCGCCGCCTTTTCGTCTCGTTGGTCGGCTGTCGGACGGTCAACCCGGAAAATGCACGGAAAGTTCGTCCGGTCAGCCCGGACACTTCACGGAAAGGCCGTCCGTTCGCAGAGAGCCCGCCCTCTTGGCGAGCGTGGTGAGCCCGAAAACGAGGCTCGGGCCACCGCTCGCGAGCAACGGCCCCACCGCCGTGGTCGGCAATGGGGCGATGACGCCGGCGTTGCTCACGATACCGTCTGCGTTCGAGAATCTGAGCCGTCCCATCTAGGGCACCTGGCGCGGCAGGAGCGCCGGCGCGGCGGCTGCCGCGCCGCCGATCGCGTCGCGGGACGCGGTCTCGCGAGGCCCGGGGCGCTGGTCGTACTTGACCCGCAGCTTCGCCACGAGGTCCGGGTAGCCGGAGCGCTGGATGATCGCGTTGAACTGCGTGCGGTAGTTGGCGACGAGGCTGATGCCCTCGAGCGTGACGTCATAGGCGCGCCAGCGGCCCCCCTGCGGGAACATGCGGTAGTCCAACGGGATCGCCGTGCCCTGCTTCGTCACGATCAGGGTCCGGACCACCGCGCGATCGCCGTCGAGCGTCTCCCCGACGTACTGGATCTTTTCGCCGGAGTAATTCTCGATCTTCGAAATGTACGTGTGCTCGAGCAGGTCCCCGAACAGGCGCGAGAACTCCTCGCGCTCCGCCGCGGTGCGTGCCTGCCAGTGCAGCGCGAGGCTACGCCGGGAGATCTCCGTGAAATCGAAGATCTGGTTGGCGACCGCACGGATCGCGCGGCGCCGCTCGAGCGTCTTCGCCTCTTTCTTGAGCGCCGGGTCGGACAGGACGCTCAAGACCCGGTCGACCGCGCCGCGCAGCTGGTCGGTTGGTGGGCCGGCCAGAGCGTCGCCTACCATGAGCAGGCTCAGCACCGCAGCGAGCACAGACAAACCGATCCGCTTCAGCTTCGCCAGGCCCACCGCCTTGCCTCCGCACAACGCCGGGTCGGTCGCGTCCACGATGTCGACCAGCCGACGATGGGTCCGAGGCGCAATGGTGGCGAGCACGAGGCGATGCTAGCGGCGATGCGGCCCTGGCTCCATGAGACCTTGATCTCATCGGACGAAGGTCCCACGGGCGTCGACTCCTCGCTGCGGTACAAGGCACCACGCATGACAACGAAGACGAAGACCGCTACGGGTGTCGATCGGCTCGGGCTTCAGCGCCTCGCCACTGTTGCCTGCTTCGGTGCGCTCGTGCTCAGGTTGACGGCCTGCGGCACGTTGTCCGGCGCAGCCCGTGTCGACTCCGCCCTCTACGTCGGCCCGCCGCGCACCATCGAAGCCGCCCTGCCAGGTGAGGCCGACCTCGCATCGGCGCCCTTCGCCGCTCCCGAGCGCGAGACGAGGCTGGTCGCCGCCGCGTCGGCCGACACGGCGACCGACGCCGCGCCGCAGAGCGCGCACCCGGTCGCCGACATCCCGGCGCCCGACGAGAGCTTGACCGGTCTTATGACGCTACCTATTCTCAGGATCGATCATGGCTGAGTCGTCTGCCAGCCTTCGTGTCACAGGCGCCGGTTCGACCCTCTCATATGAGATCGTCGAGCCGGTAGCTGATCCATCAGGGCGAAGTCCCGTGACGCTTCGGTGTCTTTACGGAAACAGCAGTCACCGTGGCGTGTGGCGTCTTGTCGCACGAGAGCTCACGGAATTTCGAAGCGTGCTGCTGGACTTCCGTGGCCATGGCGACAGTGATCATGTGTCGCCCCCGCGTATAACCCCGAGGATCACGCCCGCGATTTAGAGCACGTCGTCGGTTCTCTCGTTCAGGGCCCATACGCGATCCTTGGCTCACTCTGCAGGCGCGCTCGCAGCAGCGCGTTTTATCCCGACGTCACCGCCGGAAGTCCCAATGCCAGTTGCATTCGTGTGGGTGGATCTCGACCCGTTTGTCCCCCGTTGGCAGGTCGAATATTTCCATCAAGGCGTCGCTTCTGTCACCCGAACGTTCCCGAAGATCGACGACGCGAGTCGGGGCTTTAGCAGAATCTATCCCAACATTCCTGACGATCGATTGCGTTCATTCGTCGTCGAGGGTTGATGCTGCGAGCGAACCGGTGCGCACGCTGCTTTTGTGCGCAGTGCTGACGGGGATGCGGCGAGGTGAGCTCTTTGGACTGCGGTGGGAGGACGTCGATCTCGAGAGCCATCGGCTCTTCATCCGCCGTGCTCTGTGGCGAGGAAGGTTCGTCACGCCGAAATCGCGGCGCTCGCGCCGCACGATCGACCTGGCGCCGACGTTGCGAGCGGCGCTGACCGGGTACGCGTGCTTCGTCGTGCGGGGCTCCGGCGGATCCGGTTTCACGACCTGCGCCACACATACGCAAGTCTCTTGATCGCTCAGGGGGCGCACCCGAAGTACATCCAGGCGCAGCTCGGCCACGCCTCAATCCAGACGACGCTCGACCGCTACGGGCATCTCATGCCTGATGCACACGCGGCGGAAGCGCGAAAACTCGATCGCCTGGTGTTTGGCGAGAGGGGGCAGGGCGGCATCGATGGCGCCGCTGGCGCGGTGCAGCGGTAGCAAAACGGTAGCAGAAACGACGAAGGGTCAGCGGCGATGGCCGCTAACCCCTTGTCCCTGCGTGGTTGCGGGGGCTGGATTTGAACCAGCGACCTTTGGGTTATGAGGAGAATTCGAGCCATCAGCCGCAACATCGGCCTACAACAAATCCCGATAGATACGCGCTGCCGCGTAGGCTCGTTTTGGAGCCGTCCGGAGGATGTTTTCGGAGAGTATTCCGAGAGGCGGTGATAGTACCGACGAATGGCACTCCAACAGACGCCGACGGTCTTGAGATTCGATTGCCGAGGTCGCGATCGAGCTCCTCACCGGTGTCCGAGTCGATCAGCGGCACCGCCGACGGCTACGATGCATCGACTCGTGTCAGCCGTGGGGCAGCTCAAACGGTGGCATGATCGGGAAGTTCCGCCACGCGGACATACGTACACTCGGGACGATGCTCCGCTCGATCACGTTCGCGACCTCTCCGCACTCGACGATTGTAGAG